>NZ_JACSQR010000028.1:0-35817 GCF_014836505.1 Psychrobacter communis | reverse complement strand
AATGAAGCAGAAAGAAAACGTCAAACCTATCTAATAGTCAATATTGGCTAGGTTTGAGTAAGATTTTTGGAACGGCATGTCATGGCTATGTGCGGTACCTATTAAGATAGTGGCGGTCACGCAAAAAGAGATGAAGATTTGAGCAGCGAAATAAATAGAAAGCTATCCCTATATAATAACCTCTAAATTAAGGGCAGTCCTTTTTTAGAGGCTGTTTCTCTAAGGCTAAGCGTTTGATGCATCAGGTTGCTGCATAGGGTCGGCGTCAGCAAAGGCTTTTAGCGTACGGCAATGGGCGTCGATTTGGACAATATTTGGATAAGGATTTAAGTCTACTTCAAAGCGCCGCGCCGAAGAAACTTGTGGGATCAAATAGCAATCTGCAGAGGTCGGGCTGTCGCCGTAGCAAAATTTCCCGCGAGTTTTGTCAGCGACCAAGCGTTTTTCTAACGCAGCAAAACCCTCACTTATCCAGCGATTACACCATTTTATGACCTCAGCCTCATCTACCGACAGCTCATTGCGTAAATATTGTAAAACACGGCGGTTATTAAGCGGATGAATATCACAACCAATCATTGCGCTTAACGCCCGTACTTGCATGCGCCCCGCAGCGTCTTTAGGCAATAATGGATTTTTAGGATAAACCTCTTCCAACCACTCTAAAATAGCCGGACTTTGAAATAACAGCAAATCATCGGCTTGTAAAACAGGCACCAACCCTTGAGGATTAAGTGCTAAAAATTCGCTTTTTAATTGTTCATCTTGTGCCAAATTAACCGCAATATAGTCATAATCTAAGCCTTTTAGGTTCATCGCGATACGCGTACGGTAAGACGTACTGCTGCGAAAATAGCCATAAAGTGTCATCATTATTTATTCCTTTTATTATGTTGTCTTGTTGGTTATATAAATGGGTATAATTATTGATAAAGTAAATAATTAATTGAGCAAAACATGCCCGTATCTGAAAACCTGACAGACAATCCTACTAGCAATAAAAACCAAGGTGGCGTGCAGTCACTTGAAATTGGATTGTCAGTATTAGACGTTCTAATCAATCACAACGAACCTATGATGCTAAAAGACATCGCTCAAGCTGTACAGATGCATCCGGCAAAGTGTCATCGCTACTTGGTCAGTCTTATTCGTAAAAATTATGCACGTAAGCTCAGTGATGGGCGTTATGGGCTTGGCGCTCGAGGAAATTCGCTTGGGCATGCGGACTTTAATCAACACAACCTATTAGAGCGCCTGACGCATGTGGCAACAGAGATTAAAGACACGGTAAACTGCGCGGTACAGATTGCCAAATGGTTTAGCGAAGGTCCGATTATTATTCAATCGGTTGAGCCCGACAGCCCGATTAGTATCATTACTCGTATTGGCTCGCGTATGCCATTGACGACATCAGCGACAGGGCAGCTGTTTGCCAGTTATCAGCCAGAAACGATTATTAAGCCATTGGTTATCGCTGAATGGCAGACAAATGATAAAGACACTATCGTAGAGCAATGGCAGAATTTTAACCAGTTGCGCGCCAACATTCGTACCCAAGGCTATGCCACAGTTACCGGCGATATGTTAATGGGGATTAATGCCATTACCATTCCAGTGCTTGTGCCGCAACTAGAAATCAACACCTCGACCACTAATCAGCCGCTTAGCAATAATCAACTATCTGCTAATGACAAACTATCTACTGATGATATGCCATTAGAATATGCCATTACCATCATTGGTACCACCGAGCAGTTACCAATGAGTGAGCAACATAACGTGGTTGAGCAAATACTAGTCATTGCAAGACGCTATCAAATAGCCTAGTCAAAACTTGCTATTTAACTTAACTACTGAATAAAGTAAGTTTTAACTATTGCATAAATTGACGCTGTTACTCACCAACGGGCGCCACGTCTCTTGCTTCAGCGAGTTCTTCTGCATGTAAAAACTGCGTATGAACGGGCGCACGTTTGGTGCGCGACCATTCATCTAGCATCTCATGTTTTATCTCTTCTGTAACCATCGAGACTTTTTCTTCTGAGGTACTATCATCGTAGGTAAGTTCCATACGATGGCCATTAGGATCAAAGAAATAGATAGAATGAAAAATACCGTGATTGGTCACGCCGACTACGTCGATGCCATTTTCTTCTAAATGCTTTTTTGCAGCGATTAAGGCATCCCGGTCTTTTACCTTCATGGCTAAGTGTTGCACCCAGTTTGGTGTATTGGGGTCAAAGCCCATTTCAGGCTGATTGGGTACTTCAAAAAACGCCAAGACATTGCCATTACCGGCATCTAAAAATACATGCATATAAGGGTCAAAGGCTTTGGTCGAGGGGACATGGTCCTCAGCGAATGCTAAGATAAAATCCATATTGAGATATTTTTTATACCATTCAACGGTTTCTTTAGCATCCTTGCAGCGATAGGCCACGTGATGGATTTTTTCAATTTTAAAACTCATATCAAACTCCTTTTGATAAAGCGTCCAACTTAATTGGCTGCCAGCACTTCGCTAAACTAAGTGGTGATAATTGTCTAACAGCCTAAGTAATTTTTTTACGCTTGTCTGATTTGTAATTACTTTATGAAATAGGCCTATTTGTCAAAATCAAAGCTAAGCGCAGGCAGTACTTTGCCGCGTACTTCACCGAAGCCAACACGAATGCCGTCTTTTTCGCTATAGCCTTTCATAATCACAGTATCGCCATCTTCGATAAAGCTGCGCGTTTCGCCGCCTTTTAAAGTGACGGGTTTGGTGGCATTCCAAGCAATCTCTAACATTGAGCCATAAGAGTCTGGCGTCGGTCCCGAAATCGTCCCTGAGCCCATCATGTCGCCGACTTCTACTTTACAACCAGTGATGGTGTGGTGGGTGAGCTGCTGCGCCATTGACCAATACATATATTTAAAGTTGGTCTCACAAACTACCGTTGCTTCATCGCTATTCTCAGGCAACAGCTCGACTGATAAATTGATATCAAAGCTATTGTTACTGTCTTTTTCATTGAGATAAGCCAGTGGTTTTGGTTCTTGCGTTGGGCATGCAGTCTTAAAAGGTGCTAACGCATCCATGGTCACAATCCAAGGAGATACCTCAGAGGCAAAGGTCTTGGCATTAAAGGGGCCTAAAGGTACGTATTCCCATTTTTGAATGTCGCGGGCTGACCAATCGTTGAGTAACACCATGCCAAAAATATGATCATTAGCCTCATCTACCGCAATCGGTTGACCGATATCATTGCCACGACCGACGACAAAGGCGGTTTCAAGCTCAAAGTCCAGGCGTTTACAAGGCGAGAAAATAGGACGATCATCAGGATTGGGCTTTAGCTGGCCCGATGGGCGTATCACATCTGTACCACTAACGATGACGGTACTGGCGCGGCCGTTGTAACCGACTGGCATTTCAGTCCAGTTAGCTAGTAGAGCGTTTTTTGGGTCACGGAACATGGTACCGACATTGGTGGCGTGCTCTTTAGATGAGTAAAAATCGGTAAAACCTGGTACGTGAACAGGCAGATGCATGGTGACGTCTGCTTGCTTAAACAGCGCTTTTGCCTGCAAGTCTTTGTTGTCGCGCAGTGTGTCAATATCAGCAGACAATAAGGTTTGAATGGTGCTGCGCGCCTTGGTCCAATTATCGCGACCAGAATCAATAAAGGCGTTTAGGGTTGGCTGATCAAAATAGGGGCCGCCAGTCAAACTTAATAATCCTTCTGCTTCGAGTACCGACAAATCTAAAACGTGCTTGCCAATAGCAACACCTGCGCGACGATTGTTATTACCAGTAGCGTCTTTAGCATCACTAAAAATACCATAAGGCAGGTTATGAATAGAGAAGTCAGAATCAGCGGCAATATCGATAAATGAGGTGAGGTTTTTGTCAATCGTTGACATGGGGGTGCTCCTTGCTAAAGCATGTATTGAATTACGTTATAATTAACTAATTACGTATAATGTAATTTATAGCCAAATAGATTGCAAGGTTTTTTGTGCAGTGTTTTTTATACATTTTTTTAGAAAGTGGCAGAGATAAAAAAAAGGCTGAGTCATGACTCAACCTTTTTAATCACATAGTTTTTCTAAAATTACGCTAGAGAGTTAGTCTTTTAAAACATCAACCATGGCATTGGCAACATAATCGATATTACTGCTGTTTAAGCCCGCCACACACATACGTGAGTTTGAAACCATGTAGATACCATATTTGCTTTGGAGTTTTTCAACTTGTTCAGGCGTCAGACCGGTAAAGCTAAACATGCCGTTTTGCTCAGTTAAATAATCGAAGTCACGGCCGGGGACTTTTTCTTCTAAGACCGATTTGAGCTTTAAGCGCATGGCTTTGATACGGTCACGCATGGCATAAACTTCGCCAACCCATTGCTCATGTAGCGCTTCGTCGTTCATGACGATATCGACCACGCGGCCGCCATGTGATGGTGGGCTTGAGTAGATGCGACGCACGGTTGCATTTAGCTGACCAAAGACGCGCTCCGCTTCATCAGTGCTTGGGCACACGACCGACAGACCGCCGACACGCTCACCGTATAGCGATAAGTTTTTAGAGAATGAGTTACTGACAAATACGGGTAGACCCATCTCGACTGCTTTACGAATCGCGTAAGCGTCGCTGTCCATGTCTTTACCAAAGCCTTGGTAGGCGATGTCCATAAATGGAATCAATTCACGCTCTTTAATAACAGTTAGCGCGGTATCCCACTGTTCACGAGTCAAATCCATACCGGTTGGGTTATGGCAGCAAGGGTGCAGCAAGACAACATCGTTTTTATTCAAAGTTTCAAAAAATGCAATCATTTCATCAAACTTAACACTGCTGGTTGCTTTGTCGTAGTACGGATATTTACCGACCTCGACGTCAGAGCCTTCAAAGATAGCAATGTGATTGCCCCACGTTGGGTCGCTGACGTAGCATTTGGATTGTGGGAACCATTCATGGATAAACTCTGCGCCGACTTTTAATGCGCCAGAACCACCGATAGTGGCGATGGTTGCTACCAAACCGTCTTGTAAGATTTGCGCGTTTTTACCAAACAGCAATTCCTGGCAACCTTTACGGTGTCCTGGTAATCCTGCCATTGGCAAGTACGGACGAGGAGAGATAGGGTCAGCAATGCGCTGCTCAGCCGTTTTGACACACTCAAGGACAGGCAATTTGCCATCCTCATCATAATAAACGCCCACACCCAAATTTACTTTATCTGGATTGGTGTCAGCGGCAAATTTGTCCATCAATCCTAAAATCGGGTCACCGGCATAATAATCGATACGTTCAAACATTTTATTTCCTTACAAGGGAGATGAGTTAAGGCGTTAAAAAGCATAAACCAGTTTGGCGATTAACTCAATGTTAGATTCAGCGATACTGATTAATTAACGCATTTTTTTGTTTATTAGCAATTTTTTGGACAGATTTCAGCCTTTGCTAAATTGAAATAATAAGTGCTCTGATTGCCCTTAAACACGCTGCAAATCGTCAAAGTGGCTGGCAAAGTAAGTTTGCAAAAATTGCTTAAAAGCAATGCTGGCGGGCGATAAAGCGCGTGATGAGCGTTGATAAATAAAGAATCGGCGCATTTTAACCGGCTGTGCCAACGGGCGCATCTGCAAACTATTGGCGCTTACCCAATCTATCACCTCTGGCATATAAGGCAAGCACAAGGTAATGCCAAAACCTTGGCGGGTCATCTCAAGGGCGGTCGACATAAAGTTGACTTTATAGCGCGCCTGCTGAATATGGCTGGCGATTTCCTCATCAAGCTCAGCGGTGACTTGCTCAATAAATGGCCCTTGTAAAGTAATAAGAGGCGTATCTACCAAATCCTGCCAAATGACTTCTGTTTTTTGCGCCAGCGCATGGTTATCTGGCATTACCACACAAAACGGCAGCTGATATAATAAATCGGCGCTGATGTCATCGTCAGGCTCCGTAAAGCCACGCTCAGTACCGACGCCCAAATCTACCTCGATGTTTTGAATATGTTCTAAAACATTTTCTGCTGAGCAATCAAGTAAAGACACGCTGATGTCTGGATATGCTTTAGCAAATTGAGCAATAACGGCTGGCATTGAAGAGGCAGCAAATTGCGACACCGCAAGTCTGACTTGTCCTTGCGCCAAACTTGTCAAGCTACTGGCTTCATTTTCAAATAGCTGCATCTCATTTAAAATACGTCGCGCTTGCGGTAATAAATGATGACCAACGACGGATAATGACAGCTGGCGGGTGGTGCGGTCAAATAGCACGATACCAAGGCTGGATTCTAATTCTTTAATCAAACCACTGACGGCAGATTGGGTCAAATGTATCTGCTCGCTGGCGCGGGTAAAACTGCCATTGTCGGCGACGCTGATAAAAGCGCTCAATTGGCGAATACTGATATTCATAAGCAAACCTGATAAATAAATCAAAAAAAACGATTAGTCTTATAAATCAAGCTAATCTAATATAAATCACTCGTCAATAGGAATGATTGATGAAACTTATTTTTTGCTAATTTTTAGTGATGTATACCACCAATTGAAATTAAGGATGATGACAATGTCAGAGTTAAAGGCAGATTTATTTGATAACCCAATGGGCTTGCAAGGATTTGATTTCGTTGAGTTTGTCTCACCTGAGCCTGAGCTTGTCGAAACGCTATTTCGCAACCTTGGCTTTACTCATATTGCCAATCACCGCTCAAAAGATGTGGCCTTGTTTCGCCAAGGCGATATTAACCTTATTTTAAACCGTGAGCCAAAAAGCCATGGCAGCTATTTCTTAGGTGAGCATGGTGCGGGCGCTTGTAGCATGGGCTTTCGAGTAAAAAATGCGCAGCAAGCGTATGAGCTTGCTATCGAAAACGGTGCTGAACCAGTAGATGTGCCTACAGGGGTGATGGAGCTGCGCCTACCAGCGATTAAAGGTATCGGCGGCTCGCTTATTTATCTCATTGACCGCTTTAGCGATGGCAATTCTATCTATGATATCGATTTTGAATACCTACCGAGCGTCGACAAGCATCCAAAAGGCTTTGGCTTCAAGGTTATCGATCATTTAACTCATAATGTCTACCGTGGTCGCATGGCATATTGGGCCGACTTCTACGAGCGTATCTTTAACTTCCGCGAAATCCGTTATTTTGATATCACCGGTGAGTACACCGGTCTGACCAGTAAAGCGATGACCGCGCCTGATGGCAAAATCCGTATTCCATTAAACGAAGAATCAAAGCAGGGTGGTGGGCAAATTGAAGAGTACTTGATGCAATTTAATGGCGAAGGTATCCAGCATATCGCGCTATTGAGTGATGACTTATTATCTAGCATCGACAAATTAAGAGACATGGGTATCCCGCTGATGACAGCGCCAAATGAAACCTATTACCAAATGCTGGATGAGCGCTTACCAAACCACGGCGAGAATGTCGCTGAACTACAAATGCGCGGCATCTTGTTAGACGGTACCACAGAAGGCGGTACGCCACGCTTGTTGCTACAGATTTTCTCTGAAACTATCCTTGGTAGCCCCGTATTTTTCGAATTTATCCAGCGTAAAGGCGATTATGAAGAAGGCTTTGGTGAAGGTAACTTTAAAGCCTTGTTTGAATCAATCGAGCGTGACCAAGTCCGACGCGGCGCGATTGGTCAGCCAGAAACTGAAACGCCATAGTTTTAGCTTAATCGTTTATAAGTATAATAAATGGGCAGGGCAAAAGGAATTTGTCTTGTCCTTAATCAGCAAAGTACTGCTTGCGATGGTAAACCCAGAATACCTGAGAATTACTGACGACAAGCGCATGTGCTAACGCTAATAAAAGGAACACAGGCATGGAACGCCTACAAGCTAACAATACTATTCAAAAATTCCTCAGTGCCAAGAGTGTGTCTTCTAATGCTCTCGGCGCTGATGATGCTAGCCATAGCGATTCAACCGCTGAGAAGCAACCTTACCTCTCGCATCAGCCAGACAGTCAGGGTCATATCCACTATAGTGACGATGAAAATGCCATGTGGCAGGCGCTGCTTACACGTCAAGCTAAGCAAATACCCAATCGAGCTTGCTCAGCCTATCTAGAAGGCTTAGAAAAGCTAAATCTGCCATCGACGCATATCCCGCAATTAAATGACATTGACCAAATCCTGCAAGCCACCACCGGCTGGCAAACCGCTGCCGTTCCTGCGCTTATCAGCTTTGGTAAGTTTTTTAAACTTTTAGCAAATAAACGCTTTCCCGTAGCGACCTTTATCCGCCGCTTTGAAGACATGGATTATATCGAAGAGCCAGATGTCTTTCATGAAATCGTTGGCCATTGTCCGCTGCTGACCCATACTGCTTTTGCCGCTTTTAATGAGACCTATGGCAAGCTGGGTCTTGATGCCAGTAAAGAAGAAAGGTGGTTTTTGGCACGGCTTTATTGGTTTACCATCGAGTTTGGCTTGGTAGGTAGTCACCCTGACAATCGCCGTATCTATGGCGGCGGTATCTTGAGCTCCCCTTCTGAAACGATTTATACGCTTAATGGTAGCGATACATTGCAACAATCCAACCATCAGCAGCAACCTCAAAATCAGCCAGAACACCGCGCATTTGATTTGCTTGATGTTCTGCGTACGCCTTATCGCATTGACCATATTCAGCCGATTTATTATGTCATTGATGATTTAGATGCGCTGTTCGATATCGTCGATAGCGACATCATGGGCAAGGTCAAACAAGCAATGGCACTTGGCTTGTTTGAACCAACTTATGCACCAAAAAACTCTTAATACATTAAAAAATTTAGCATCGTTAAAATAACGATGGGGTAAAAGTGCTGCTGTAAAAACAGTATTAACACGGACGTAACTGTATTAAACATAACGGTATTAAAAAAATAATAGTTAACTTAAAAGGATATTATCATGACGACATTATCACAAGCCAGCTGTGAAGCCTGCCGTATCGGTGCTCCAACCGTCGACGACACAGAAGCACGCGAGCTATTACAACAAATTCCTGATTGGTCGCTCATCGAAGTCGACGGCATTAAGCAATTACAGCGTCAGTATAAATTCAAAAATTTTGTCACAGCGATGGCATTTGCCAATGAGCTTGCCGACATTGCGGAAGCAGAAGGGCATCATCCAGGTATTTTGGTAGAGTGGGGCAAGGTCACCGTCACTTGGTGGTCACATAGCATTAAAGGTCTGCATCACAATGATTTTATCATGGCAGCCAAGACCGATAGCCTACTGGGTAAGTCATGAGACTGGCAATAATCTTTGCAACTCATTAAACTTGTCCCACCCAAAACCAACCCTAACGCCAGAGTATATATGATGGCCCCATAAGGATGTGTTATGCCTCCACAAGTACTTACCGAGCTATCTCCCAAGGTAGCTTTTATTATTGCCAGCGTTGTCATCGCGATTATGGGTGTGACCATGATCGGCTTTGGCTGGGTACCGCATCTGTCATTGATGCTTGCAATCGTTGTTTTATTAGGCCTTGGTATGTATAAAGGTCTAAGCTTTGAGAAGATGCAGGGGCAGATGTCATCGGGTGTTGTCAGTGGTATTGGTGCTATTTATTTACTATTTTTTATTGGTTTGCTGGTCGCCGCGCTGATGATGTCAGGTGCTATTCCTACCATTATGTATTATGGTTTTGATCTCATCTCACCGCAGTATTATTATATTTCGGCTTTTGTTTTGACCTCAATTATTGGTGTCGCTCTAGGCAGTAGTTTGACCACAGCCGCGACACTTGGTGTGGCCTTTATTGGTATGAGTAATGCCTTTGATGCCAACGTTGCTATTGCTGCTGGTGCTGTGGTTTCAGGTGCTTTTTTTGCCGATAAAATGTCGCCGTTGTCAGATACTTGTACGCTTGCCTCTTCTGTCGTCGGCATTGATTTGTTCGAGCATATTCGCAATATGATGTATACCACGGTACCGGCGTGGCTCATTACAGCTGGGCTATTTTGGTATTTCTCTGGCCAGACGGGTACGGGTGATTTAGGTCAAGTGACCTTACTGCAATCACAATTGGTCGATAGCGGCTTAGTCCATGGTTATGCCGTATTACCATTTGTCGTGCTAGTGGTATTAGCACTATGCCGAGTCAATGCCATTTATACCATCATTTGTACAATCGCGACCGCTTTAGTGCTTACTTATCTGCACAGCACGCCAAGTATTGGGCAGCTCGGCGGTTATCTATTTGCTGGTTATACGCCCGCCGAAAATTTAGAGCTGGGTGAAGTGGCGGGTATGATCTCACGTGGCGGTATGCAAAGTATGTTCTTTACTCAGACTATCGTGATATTGGCGTTAAGTTTGGGCGGTTTATTACGTGCTTTGGGTATCTTACCAGCGTTATTGTTAGGTATTCGTAATATGCTGACAAGCTCAGGACGTGCTATCTTTGCCGCCGCAATGGCGGCTTTAAGCATCAACGTGCTGATCGGTGAGCAATATTTGAGTATCTTATTATCAGGAACTGCGTTTCGTCCGACCTTTGAGCGTTTGAATTTACACCCCAAAAACCTATCGCGTACCATCGAAGACGCGGGCACGGTTATCAATCCATTAGTACCGTGGAGCGTGTGCGGGGTATTTATCAGCCAAGCGTTAGGTGTTCCGGTACTTGAATATTTGCCTTATGCCTTTTTCTGTTATTTATCGCTGCTGCTTACGATACTGTTTGGCTTCACAGGTATCACCATCAGTTGTAAAGATGGCTCTAGCATTCATAAGCAACCAAAAGTACAAATGGCAAATTAGCGAACATTCATTTTTAAAATAAACTGAGATAGTATTGGTTGCATAAAAACCACTCTAAGTAACTTAGAGTGGTTTTTATGGTTAATTTGAACGCCTAAACCATATATCTAAAAGTGGCTGAATAAGAGATAATAGAGAACATAGATTTTCGCTTACCTCAATAAAAAGGCAGTCCTGCATGACCCATAATAATCCATATAACCTGATACCCTTGCAACCTACGGGCAGAAATGAGACCAATACCGCCAATACCTATTCACCTGAAGATATGATTGCCATTTACGAGCAGCAGTTTCTGACCGAAGTGCCAGAAGACAAGCTCACAGAGTTCTTACCTTTTTTAAAAGCGTTTTATGATATCGACGACCATACCTTAGATGTCAGTGCGGTGATTTTTGATGCGATTGCGGACGCTTGTATTATTTATAATCACAAAGTCAAAGTTGGGCGTTACGAAATATTAGAAGGCTTGGTAAAAGAAGAGATTGCAGAAGATATAAGTGATGCAGAAGGCGCTGAAGAGAAACAAGTACAAGCCTATACCCTAGAGTGTAAGCGTACTTTTTTTATCAATGAGGTGGAAATACCTTATCATTTTAATTTGTTTATCCATGGCGATAATTATTCTACCTTGACGAGAAGAGAGAGCGTGTTAGAAAAAATGTATTGGTTTGTCAGTGATAGCTTTGATGAGCAGTTATTGGATAATCCTGAAGATACTGAGAGCTTGGCGTCTATTAATAAGCAACTGGCAAGTTTGGGTATTCGAGAAATGGATCTGACTACTATTCATCAGCTAGTCGATTATTTAGAAGGTAACATCATAGATGATGACATGGCAGATGCGGTCAATAAGCTGCTAGATGAAGCCGAGTAGCATTGAATACACTATTCACTGTTATTCACTGTTAAAAAAGACCACGCTAAGCCAATTTAGCGTGGTCTTTTTTTGATAGGACAGCCAATTTTAAACAGCAAGCAATAAAAAACCCTCGTAATCGATAGATTGCGAGGGTTTCGTATATGGTACCAGTGGTCGGACTCGAACCGACACGCTTTTAAAGGCAACGGATTTTGAATCCGTCATGTCTACCAATTCCATCACACTGGCATGTTAGGAGATAAAGTCTTTACTGCTAGACTATATCGAATTGGGCTACAAGGTTAACTCTGTATAGGCTGCGTATTATAGCAGGCTATTTTTAGCCGTCAAGAATTATTTATTATATTTAAGATAAAAATTCATTTTTAACCAACGAAGGCACGTTCAACGGCATAATCCGCTTGTACGCCCATACGTGGAGAGACGGTGAGACCGAAGTCGTCTAAAATTGTAGAGATATCCGCATTAAATGGCATACTACCGCAGATAAGTACGCGGTCATCGTCTTTATTCATTGGCGGTAGACCGATATCTTCAAAGAATTTACCTGATTTCATCAGATCAGTGATACGGCCGGTATTTCTAAACTCTTCGCGCGTGACGGTCGGGTAGTAGATAAACTTCTCACGGAACTCTTCACCAAAGATTTCATCGTTTGGCAGCTCTTCTTCGAACATTTCGCGATAAGCCAAATCCTTGACCTGACGTACGCCGTGTACCAAAATGATTTTGTCAAAACGCTCATAGACTTCAGGGTCGCGTGATAACGCTAAAAATGGCGCAAGTCCTGTACCGGTTGAGAGCATATATAAGTGCTTACCCGGCAACAAATCATCTAGTACCAAAGTACCCGTTGGTTTTTTACTGACCAGTAACTCATCGCCCACTTTGATATGCTGCAAGCGCGAGGTTAGCGGACCGTCTTGAACTTTAATAGAGAAAAATTCCAAATGCTCTTCGTAGTTGGGGCTGGCAATCGAGTAAGCGCGCAATAGCGGTCTACCATCGACAACGATACCAATCATCGCAAACTCGCCATTACGGAAGCGTAAGCCATCGTCGCGCGTGGTTTTGATGCTAAATAGAGAGTCATTCCAGTGATGAACCTCAGTGACCGTTTCGGTGCGGAGTTTTGACATAAAGCCCTCGTTAGTAAGTGGTAATGTGTATTCGCCCATTAAAAATGGTGGTAAGCAAAAATTTTTAAGGTAATAAAAAGTGTGAATAAGATTAAGCGCTTATCAATTATCAGTTCAGGCTAATTAAGCAAATGACATGCTAAGCAAATGACACGGATAAAAAACCGTTATTTTAACATTATTATCAGGTTTTATAAGGCGTCAGATTATAGCAAACAACGGCGCTGCCGGTAAAAGTAAACTTTGCTGCTTGTACTTTTAGACGTGTGCGTTATGAATGCAAGCCATTCTCAATAAATTTCTCGCTCATCATAACAAACTTTAAAATAAAAATCCGCCTAGCTGCCTGTCTGTACCATGATAAAATGGAATATCGTTAGCGAGTAATTTTCTATCATTGCCGCATGCCATGTATTATCAGCTATTTACTTTTGGAACTTGATTTATGACTTGTCAGACTTCCGCCGCTATTAACTATCATATATCGCCCATTATCGGTTACCACCGTGCGCCGCTGTCACAAAAGTTTGGCGCACCGAGGCAGCCAAATTTGGTGGCTATGACTAGTGTGATTGAAATGCTCGCGCCGTATGACACGCCAGCGGCATTTGTCGGACTGGAGGATTTTAGTCATATTTGGATCAGTTGGCAGTTTCATCATAACTATTTATATAAAGACAAGTTAGATAAAGACAAGCATTCACTCAATAATAAGCAGCAAGACAAAAATGATAGTAATTTTCGCCCGCAAGTGCGCCCACCGCGTTTGGGTGGCAATCAAAAAATAGGCGTATTTGCCAGTCGCAGTATGTATCGACCATCCGCGCTTGGACTGTCTGTGGTAAAGCTTGAGCGCATTGAGATGGTAGAAGGTCGAGTGTTACTTATTATCAACGGTGCTGATATGATAGATGGGACGCCCATCATCGATATCAAGCCTTATGTGGCTTATAGTGATGCCTTGCCTGAAGCAAAAAGCGGTTTTGCGCCTTCGGCGCCGCATTTGTTGGACGTGACGATTACCGAATCGGCTTATGAGCAATTTGGACAAATTATCGCCAATCAAAGTGCAGATAATGCAGCGGAAGAAAATGCGCAAAATAAGCAATCATCCGTTAAAGCAGTCATTGATAAAATCCAAAAGCAGTTATTAAGGTCTGATTTTGTTACTATCAAAGCCTTGATATCCCAAGACCCGCGCCCTGCTTATCGACGTACAGAGACAGAGTCGTCATTTGTTATGCGCTATAAATCGGTTGATGTCAGTTTTAAATTGCTAGAAACAGGTGAATTGCAGATAATGAATATTGTCACAGTATAATTAAAGTAAAAATCGCCGCTGCCAAATGCCTTAAACCTCATAAGAATAAACCTTTAAAAGAAGACAACCATGCCTGTTCAAAAATATTCGATAGTGATTGATTTGCGTTGGTGCCTAGATGAATTATTGGCAGATAGGGTGATTGATCAGCGCGGTTATAATCTTGTCATTACCAGTCGCCGTAACAAGGCGCAGCATCCGCTGATTACGATTAGCGAGTTTGGGCTGCCAAATGGTCACGCGCTTAATAATAATTCTGAGAATAAATTGACGCTAGCATGGCTTAATCAATGGTTGGCTGCCAAAGCAGATATGCCGCTGGTGCGTATTGATCCGTTAAAGGTCGATGTACCAGCAGTGACGCAGCTGATGTCGTTTGAGTATGCGCGTTCGCAGCATATTTTACCGATTGAAGTGACGCTTGATGAAGTGGTTATTGGTACTGACCAGCCATTTTATACCGATTGGCATGGCAATATCGAAAAGCTCATTAAATCAAAAAGCTATCGTACGGTCTTTATCAATCCTGAACAAATCAATCGCTATCGGCAAGAGTTTTATCAAGTCACGCAAGCGATTGCGGGCGCGAACTCCCTACATAAGCGTGCGGCAGCGGACGTCACCAACGTTGAAGCGTTGTTACAGCTCGGCGATAACACCAATCCCGATGCCAATGATCAACATATCGTCAAAGTGGTCGATTGGCTATTGCAATATGCCTTTGAGCAGCGCGCAAGCGACATTCATCTAGAGCCGCGCCGTGAGACTGGAAAAGTGCGCTTTCGTATCGATGGGGTGCTGCATAGTGTCTATGAGATGCCGCTTGCCATCATAGTGGCAGTCACTGCACGTATTAAAATTTTGGGACGGCTCAATGTGGCAGAAAAGCGTAAGCCGCAAGATGGACGCCTAAAAACCCGTACGCCCAAAGGCTTAGAAACTGAGCTGCGTCTGTCTACCATGCCGACTGCCTTTGGTGAAAAGCTTGTCATGCGGGTATTTGACCCAGAAGTACTGGTGCGCTCGTTTGCCCAACTTGGCCTGTCGGGTAAGCAGCTTGAAACGTGGCACGAGCTGACCGCGCATCCAAATGGGATTATCTTGGTGACGGGTCCGACGGGTTCTGGTAAAACCACCACCTTATATAGTACGCTCAAGCAGCTCGCCACCGAGCAGGTCAATGTCTGTACCATTGAAGATCCGATTGAAATGATTGAGCCGGCCTTTAATCAAATGCAGGTCAATCCAGGGGTTGATTTGCATTTCGCTGACGGTATTCGTTCTTTGATGCGTCAAGACCCAGACATTATTATGGTCGGTGAGATTCGCGATGCCGAAACCGCCAATATGGCCGTGCAAGCGTCTTTGACGGGGCATTTAGTGCTATCAACGTTGCATACCAATGACGCACCAAGCTCTATTACCCGTCTGCATGATTTGGGTATTCAGCCGTTCTTAACCTCAGCAACGATATTGGGCGTCATGGCACAGCGATTATTACGGACGTTATGCCCGCATTGTAAGCAAGCGCTTGATGTGACGCCAGATAGTGAGATAGCCATTCAATGGCAAGAGCTGGTGCAGCCTTGGCGCGCGCCTGTACCAACACAAGTTTATAAGGCGCAGGGCTGTGAGCACTGTCGCCATACGGGTTATCAAGGCCGCGTTGGTCTGTACGAGATTATGCCGTTATCCAATGAGCTAAAAAAACTGGTCGCCGCCGATGCTAATTTGGATACGTTGAAGCAGCAAGCGTACCGCGAAGGTGTGCAGCCGCTACGTTTATCGGGAGCAAAGCGTATTAGCGAAGGGTTAACAACCATAGAAGAGGTGATGCGTGTGGTGCCGCTGCATTAAAGGATGTCTCTAAAATACACCTCATTCAAAAAAACTATTCTTTAAAAAAATGCTCTGATAAAAAGCCTTTGTATAGACGTTTGTTAAACACGACTTGAAAAGCCAGCTTATCAGAGCAATTAATACTATTACTATTACCAAATCCATATTTTAAGATAATTTTATTTATTGATTCTTATTAACGAGATTGTTTATGTTTACAGATACGCATTGCCATCTAAACCGTTTGGATTTAACCAAGTATGATGGTCAATTGTCCGGCGCGATTGCGGCGATGAAAGAGGCGAATGTCACCCGTGCGATGGCCATTATGTGTGATTTCGCTGAATATGATGAGATTGCCAATATTGTCAGCACTTATAATGACGAAACGCTAAATCTTGGAATGAGCGTCGGTATTCATCCCTGTGAAGATATCGGCGTATTGCAGTCAGCGACAGTTGAGCGCTTGATAGAAACGGCTGATGCTGAGCACGTGTGGGCGATAGGGGAGACGGGGTTGGACTATTACTGGTCGACGGAAAATAAAAAAGAGCAACAAGCTAGCCTTGCGCGTCATATCTATGCCAGCCAACAGCTAAAGAAACCGCTTGTCGTGCATATGCGTGACGCCAAAGAAGATACGCTTGATATCCTAAAAGCAGAAGGCGCTGAACACGGTATTATCCATTGCTTTACTGAAGACTGGGAAACCGCAAAACGAGCGCTAGATTTAGGGTTTTATATTTCCTTCTCAGGTATCGTCAGTTTTAAAAGTGCGCAAATGATTCAAGATGCCGCAAAAAATATGCCCAAAGACAGAATACTTATCGAAACCGATAGCCCGTATTTAGCACCCGTGCCTAAACGTGGCAGGCCCAATGAGCCGGCATACGTGCCATACGTGGCAAGCTATCTTGCCCAATTGTATGGCTGTAGTGGCGAGGAAGTCGGCGCGCTGACTGCAAAAAACTTTGAAAATTTACTGGCACAGTATCACTAAAATGGTTATGCTATGACCAATCAGTCATTTATAGGCTTGTCTTGTAGTTCTGTGTTGAATGTGTTTTTGATGCTTAACTTAACCCTATGATTATCAATGACTATTTAGCAAACATAAGCATATTGCCTTTGATGGTATTGGCGTAGCCGTTATAAAATTTATAAGCGTGCTCCAGTACACTGACAAAAGGGACGGTGGTATGCATGATATTGTCAGTTTTTAGGAGAAATTATGAGTCGTCAGCATCAGTTCAAGGCCCGAGAAGAAAATATCTTAGCGATGGCGGAGCAATTGCTACTTGAGTCAGGCGATGGTGATATCACTTTGGACAGTTTGGCAGACCAGCTTGATTTGGCTAAAGGCACCTTATATAAGCATTTCTCTAGTAAAGATGAGCTCTACCTGCGTATTATTATCCGTTACGAAGAGCAGCTGTTTGAGATTAACCGTATTGATGACTGTCCGTCGGCAGGCGTCGCGCGGATGATTTTTCAGCAGCTATTTAATCCGCAAAAAGCCATGCTCCTTAACCAAATCGAAGAGCGTTTGGCAGCATCAGTGACGGGTCTGAATCGCCTGTTCGGTGAGCTTTACGATATTCGTCGTCAGCGCATGAAGCGTTTGATTGATATTATCAGTGCGTATCTTCAAGAGCAGCATAGTAGTCTAAGTACGCGTGATTATTTGTCCTCGATTTGGGCGATGGGTCAGGGCGGCGCAGGATTATTAAACTCAAGTTTTTATCAGCGCTACTTAGGTCGCCGTGATACCTTGCGTTATGCTTTTGTGCAGCAAATGCTTGAGTTGCCAAGCCATTATCCAGCTGCCGATGATGAAGTCATGGATGAAGATATGCAAGAATTGGTAGAGCAAATCGATACTGAATCAGAAGAGCACCGTAATACCAATTACTAGCTTTTTATTCTATTTTAAACACAGTCAGCTATTATTTTATAACGGTCCGTGTTGCTATCTTCTGTATGGCAACACGTTAAATTATCTTTTAACACGTGTACGAAGTCATAGTTTTTGTAACTCGTCATGTCTTTCGTCGTTTGTATACCATTCAATATAGCGTTATTTTTAATAAGGTGACGCCATTCTAGATGACTTCTGTATGTCAAAACCGACTTCCTCGATATCTTCAATAACAGCCTTTCACGCACGCAGCCATATCGGGCAAGCGGGCTTTACCCTTGTTGAAATAGTAGTGGTGGTCGTTATTCTATCCATATTTGCTGGGATGATGAGCTTATCGGTCGGTAGTAGTGAGTCACGCAAAAACCGTGCTTTTTATGAGCATTTAACGGATTCATTGAGCTATGTACGGCTTTTATCGGCTGAGCGTATGGCGCCCATGGGTTTGAGGTTACAAGCCGATAAACAAGGTCAAATGACGCCGGTCATTGTCACGCTATCAAATCCGTATATTACTTATCAAGCTCAAGATTCTACGTCTTCTAGAGGCGATAGTACGCCTAAGAACGCCATGGAGCTGTCAGCAGATTTGACGAGTATGTCAGGTGCTGCTTCAGATAAAGTGCCCACACCAAGCTGGGAGATTGAGCCAGAAGTTAGTCTGCCTGAATTGCCTGCTGGCATGAGTTTAAGCGTGCAAAGCCTAGATGCAGGGAAGCAAACAACCGCAGGCCAAACACAAGCGCTGCAGCCATGGTTTACCGACCAAAACGTACCGCAAGTACTATGGTTTGGCACAGGTCAGGCCACGCCAGTAACGATTGAGGTGCGCCATAATTCGCGTTTGGTGGGTGAGGTGATTACGATTATGCCCGATGGCAGTATGTCGATAGGGCAAGGGCGCTAACTTATGATAGATAGTGATAAAGCCAAATCGACCTACACAAACCCTAAGCCCGCTCTATCAAAGCATGAGCGCGGATTTACCCTGATTGAGGTCATGGTTGCCTTAGCGATTTTGGCCGTCGTTGCCGTTGCCGCGAGCCGTGCGAGTAGTGCGTATTTAAGCTCAGTTGATGTTTTACGTACTCGCACGCTAGCGCAGTTTGTCGCACAAAACGCGGCAGCGGACTTGCATATTCAAGATACGTGGCTGACGGCCAACAAAACACAAACCATCAATGCCCAAGGTCGTGATTGGCAAGTGACAATGACTGCCACCGATGCCATCACACCTGCATTAAAGCAAGTAAATATCGCTGTTGCGCCCATTATAGACGGACAAACACGCAGCGCAGTGACGGATATCAACGTGATGTTAAGTAATGCTGAGCAAGAGGTTGGTAGTTTGGATTTGAGCCAACTAGACCCTAATGGAGGCAATCCATGAAATCAAATCATGGGTTTACTCTGCTTGAGCTGATGGTGGCGATGGCGATATTTGCCATGTTAGCGGTGGCTGGCTGGCAAGTGTTTGATGGCGTTAACCGTGCGCGCGAACGGGCGCAGTTTCATGCGGATTATTTAGCAGTTCTGCAATATGCCTATTTGCAATTACAGCAAGATATGAACCAAATGATTCCCTATCAGGCAGTGGATACGCAGGGTGCTAATTCTTTAACTAATAACGCCTCAACCAATAACGCTACAACCAATAATGGCGCAAATAATAATGGGAGTAATAATAATGGGAGTAATAATAACGCCAGCAATAGCAATCAAGAAAACGCACCAGCGCCCGAACCTTTTATGACTCTAGACGGCGCACGTATCAGCTTTGTGCGTTTTGCGGACCCCGACCCACGTTATCAGAGCAGCGCGAGTCTGCAGCATATCGAATACATTTTTGCCGATGAGGGCTTAATTCGTCGTCAATATACCAGTCTTGGCAGTGACAGCATCAGCTTAGATAGTGTATTGCTTAAAGGCGTCACGGCTGGGCGCTGGCAAGCTTATTTACCTGAATTAAGCACCAAATTTCCCAATAAAGACAATCGTAATAACATCAGCAATAACGCACCATCAGGGCAGACGGCGAATTCAGCCAATAAAACGTCTGAGACTATACTGTTACCAAAAGGGATTGCGCTTAACTTTACGTATCAAGATATGCCGATCACTTGGCAATGGGCACTGACGCCGCAGCCAATACCAAATGTCAGTACAAATAACAGTCATAAAAATACGCCTAACAATTCTAATGGCGATAGCAATAGTAATAACAACAATAACGGCAACAGTAATGGTGGCACCAATAACGATAGCGAAGCCAATGGCAATGCAGCCAATAATAGCTCAGGGAACGCTACTGAAAATACCCCTTTTGGTCAATGATAGAGGCTATTTATGCCAAACAAGCCACAAATAAGGCCAACGATGCCTATAACCTCTATAAAAGCCAATTCTCAATGTGGCGTCGCACTGCTAACTATTTTATTATTGGTGGTTAGTATTACTGTGGTTGCAGGGGCAATGCTTGCTAGCCAAAAAATTGCCATTCGGCGTAGCGGCTTATTGTTTGACCAAAACCAACTCTTACAAGATATTAATGCAGGTCAGCAATTGGCGGTTACCTTGATTCGTGCTGATGCCAAATTAAATGATACTGATAGCGAGCAGGATATTTGGGCGCAGCCAATACCGCCTTACACCCTAGGCGGACATAGTATCGACATCGAATTACGCGATGAGGGCAGTCGTTTTAATATTAATAATTTATATCATAATGGCGCTGTCGATACTGCTGCCTTGGCCGTTTTTCAAAGGCTGCTTACACAGCTAAATTTAGAGCCTGATACCGCCGTTGCGATACTTGATTATCAAGATGCCGACAGCGAGGTCTACCAAGATGGCGGTGATGAAAATGTGGTATATGCTCAGCAGTCCAATCGCGGAGCGGATACAGCTTTACCCAACCAAGCCTTGCTTAGTATCGATCAATTAGCAGAGGTAAAGGGCGTTGATGCGCAAGTATTGGCGACACTGCGTCCCTATATCACGGCGGTGCCATATTATTTACCCATTAATATTAATACCGCCAGTCCTGTTTTGTTTGCTGCCTTGGTAGAAGGTGCGAGCAGCCAGCAAATGCAGAGTATCATTGAGTTGCGAGCAAAACAAGCCTTTAGCTCTGTCGATGATGTTTGGCAACTGCCCGTATTAAGTAGTGTAAAAGAAGAGGAGCGCAAAGCCTTGACGCCATTACTAGCGGTTGATAGCCAAGCCTTTATGGCACTTATTACCGCCTCTGATAATGCGACGGTTGGTCAAGCAAGACAACGCTTTGCGACCGTTATTATTAGCAAAACGGCCGCTGATGGCGACGCAGCAAATAGCAGCGATAATAATGGTAATAAAAACAGCAGTGATGCTAACAACGCTAATGGCAATGCTAATAACGCTGATAATAAAAAGCCCAAAGAGGTGCGTGTGCTAACGCAGCGACTTTGGGCGTTTAGGCCAATTTTCTAATGGTTATAGATAATTAGTAATAAATAGCATGCAAAAACTAAGTCTAATTAATCATTTAAACGGGTTTCTTCGGTAGATTTCCAGTTATAGGCACCATAAAACAGCATTTGTGCTTGGCGCGTGCAATTATGCAGCATCAGCTGTTTTTTCTTTTCAATCTCAGCCAAGTCGACCTCATCATCATGATCTTCGGTATAGGTTAGCTCGAGCCAGTCAATAATCCAAGAAAAAAACATATTGACCCCAGCTTCCGCCAACAGTCTACGATCATAAGTATTGATGTGGGTAAATGCCGGCTGTAGCGCTAAGTCTTCTGCTAGGTTTTGGCCGTGTTTTTTAATCAGCTCATTGATGGCTTTGCGTACCGCCTCTGAGCCGCCATAGCGTTCACTGACTAAGAACTGCCAGTAGCAAGGCTGCTCGCTGACCATATATAAAAACATTTGGATGCTTTTAGCGATTTGACGCTCAAAACTGCGTTTGCGCCCAATTTGCAAGTTTTCACTTAACGTTGCCATCGTACCGCCCAACTCTTCGATGACTAAGGCGCGACCAAGCGATTCCATGTCATCAAAATGGCGATAAAAGGCGGTCGGCACCACGCCAACCTCACGCGTGACTTGCCTGAGACTGATTGAGCTAAAAGACTGTCCTGTCATACACAAATCGAGCACCGCATTAAAAAAAGCGTGCCGTGTTTGAAGTTTCTTTTGTTCGCGACTACTCATAATATTTCAAAATTACCTGATAGATGTCTATCATACTCATTTCATTGCGAAAATACGAATAAAATAGAGGATTATCGTTAATGGTTTGCTTAAATTTTGGTTTGGCTCGGTTTTAAATTGTCTCTAAACTTCTTTTTAAACGAGCTGCTTAAACATGTTGTTTAAACAATGGTGCCCCAATGTCCTTGTAGCTCTTGCGCCAGTCGATAGGCTTCATGGTCATTCATACCGGTTATAAAGTCTAAAACATTAAGCATATTATCATAGGTATTATCTGCTAGAGTCCGGCGATGTTCATCGAGATGCGGCTGGAGTAATTTTAGCAAACGCTGCTGCTCAAAGGATATTTGGCTTATCGGCGCATCGGTTTCATTTGCCTCATTTGTCTCTTTTATCCAGGCGAGTGGCATAAAAGCATCGAGCAGGCGCTGCAAGCATTGATTGGCCATCAGCTCCATGCGTACCTTACTTGGGTGATTAAATATCTTTTCGCGTGCCAATTGCTTAGCTTGGTTAATGCCACTTTGTACGCTCGGCTCACAGTGCGCAAACAAGCTGCCTTGTAGCGTCCCCGCCAACATAGTATCACTATTGGCTACAAAGGCATCGGTGACGGCATTGACCAAACGCATCATTGCCCGTGCCCGCAGCGATGCCAAACGCTGTCTGACTGACACTTGATTGGGTAGAGTGAGCGTATCAGGGCGCTCGCCAATCAGCTCATAAAAAATGGCCGCAACCTCTGCATAGCTTAGCATATTCAAATTGATGCCATCCTCCAAATCTATCAGCGCATAGCAAATATCGTCTGCCGCTTCTAATAAATAGGCTAGCGGATGACGAGCAAAGCCATCGTGCTGCTTTGAATATGGCAAGCCTAACGTTTCAGCCAACTGCTCTAACTGCGCTGCCTCACTATAAAAGCAGCCAAATTTTTGCATGTTAATGGTGTGATTGCCTTGGTAAATGCGGTTGTTTTGATCAATAGATCTGTCTTGATAAACGGGATTGCTATGGGTCGCAAGCCAAGGGTATTTCATAAATGCCCCTAAAGTAGCGCAGGTTAAGCGCATACCGCCTAAATCAGGGTGATGCTCATTTCGGGTTAATATACGAAATCCTTGTGCATTGCCTTCATAAGCCAGTAAATCTAATTGCTCGTTATTATTCAGATTTTGCAAGACTTGCTTACGGTCAGGATGCATAAACCAATCACGAATGGCGTACTCTCCGGCATGACCAAACGGTGGGTTGCCAATATCATGGGCAAGGCAAGCTGCTTGGACAATGACACCGACATCAGCGGGCGCGACACCGTTCGGTAAGCCGCCGCCCAACTTATCATGCAGCTTCTCTGCCGCCATGATACCTAAAGAGCGACCAATACAAGAAACTTCGAGCGAGTGTGTTAAGCGCGTATGAATACCGAGCTGATTGGTCAGTGGATGAACTTGGGTTTTTTGGTTCAGCTGACGAAAGGAGTGTGAAAATACCAGTCTGTCGTAATCTTTATGAAAGGAGGAGCGTGCGCTGTCCTCGGCAGGAGCTTTTTTATGACTGCCTAAACGCTGCGCACTAAATAGTTTTGCCCAATGGTCACTAGAATTCGTGGTTTGATTAACAGAAACAGTCATCATTTATCGTCCGTTATTTATATCATTCTATTTTATTTTTGCTTTTAGAGAATTTAATTACTTTAACGTTATTCCCTTTATTATAATAAAAAAAGCCAGCGTTGAAGCTGGCTTTTGGTTGTTCTCTACTAAGACTGTGTAAACACGCAATCCGCTTGTACTTGTAAATATTAAACGTTGAACGTTAAACGTTAAAGCGGAAATGCATCACATCGCCATCTTGCACAATGTAGGTTTTGCCTTCTAAACGTGATTTGCCAGCAGCAGCTGCACCTTTTTCGCCGCCATACTCGATAAAGTCGTCATACGCAATGACTTCAGCGCGGATAAAACCCCGTTCAAAGTCGGTATGAATCACACCAGCAGCTTCAGGGGCTGTGGCACCAACAGCGACTGTCCAAGCGCGGACTTCTTTGACGCCAGCCGTAAAATACGTTTGCATATCAAGCAAATCATAACCGCCGCGAATCACTTGATCAAGACCAGCCTCTTCCATATCCATTTCAGCTAGGAAGTCTTTTTTGTCATCTTCATCAAGCTGAGCAATTTCAGATTCGATTTGATTGCATAGGGCAATGACAATAGAATCTTCGCCAGTGGCATAGTTGCGCACCGCATCTAGATATGGGTTATTTTCAAAGCCATCTTCGCTCACGTTGGCGATATACATGGTTGGCTTTAAGGTAATCAGACCATAACTTCTGATCAGTTTTTGCTCGTCTTTGTCTAGGTTAGCACCGCGGGCGGCTTTACCTTCTGCTAATAATGGCTCGATTTTTTTGAACACATCGAGCATAGCCGTCGCATCTTTGTCGCCACCTTTGGCTTTTTTGCTTAAGTTGGTAATAGCGCGTTCAACGGCCTCTAAATCGGCCAATGCCAATTCGGTATTGATGGTTTCGATATCATCGATAGGGCTGACGCGGCCATCAACGTGGACGACGTTGTCATCATCAAAGCAGCGTACCACGTGGGCAATCGCATCGGTCTCGCGGATATTGGCTAAAAACTGATTGCCCATACCTTCACCTTTTGAGGCGCCAGCGACCAAACCTGCGATGTCGACAAATTCCATCGTTGTCGGCAATACGCGCTCGGGCTTGACGATATCAGCCAATTTTTTTAGGCGTGGATCTGGCACAGGTACGATACCGGTATTGGGATCTTTGGTGCAAAAAGGGAAGTTTTCAGCGGCGATACCCGCTTTGGTCAAGGCATTAAACAGGGTGGATTTACCCACGTTTGGTAGACCGACGATGCCGCAATTAAAACCCATAACATGCTCTCAATATATTAATAAAATCAGGCAATAACAGACTTGGTATGTAGTCAGTATAAAGCTTGGTAAAATAGGAACTCAAAATTGGGCATATTGTAGCAAATTTCAGCCAAAATGGGTGAGGTTGTTGTGCTTGCTATTTTAATTTTTACGCTCAATCACAATACTTAGTAATCTGTTTAATACCGCGGTTTAATACCATCCTTTAATATCATCGTTTCATATGAGTGTTCGTTATCAATGTCCTTCAGCGCCCTGTCTATTATGATAAGCTACTACCTATAAATGATGATGCATGCTGCTGCTGCGCTGTCATCAATAGCCAGCACGATAAACCATACCAAAGGCAATTGTTAATAATGACCACCATTTTTGCTACCCACCATTATAATTATCCGCAAAATTTCGTTGACATGAAACCCAAGCTGACGCGGCTTGAGCAGGCGATTAAAAAGCTCGAGGCTAACTTGATAAATGCGGATGCTGAAATATTAGAGAAACGGCTTGCCAGTCATTTAGGGTTACAAGTGGATTACGCTCGTGAGCTGAACCCTAACCAGTTGTTGGCTGCCACGACTATTGAGGGCAAAGTATTGGTCATCGCCGGTGCAGGCTCTGGTAAAACCAAAACCTTGACTTATAGAACCAGCTATCTGATAGAAAATGGCGTCGCGCCAAAAGAGATTTTGCTATTAACCTTTACCCGCAAGGCGGCCAATGAAATTAAAAGTCGCGCTAGAACTTTGCTGGCAAGCCGTCTAGATGATAGTCACATAAATGGTAAGGCGCTAAATGATATCACTAGCGGCACTTTTCACTCATTTTGCAATATGTTATTGCGCCAATATTCTGGGCTACTTGGTATCAATCCGCGCTTTACGATTTTAGATACCGGCGATAGTGAAGATGCGATTGATTTGATTAATAAAGAAAAAAAGTATCCGACCAAAATAACCAATCAGGCGTTTCCGCGCAAAAAAACCTTGCAAAATATCTTTTCAACTTCTAGAAATCGGCGTATTCATATTCGCGACTTAATCGAAAGCAGTTATCCTGATATCGCCGTGCATATTCCAGTTATTGAGCAATTGGCGGTCGACTTTCATGAATATAAGCGCGCCAATCATTTATACGATTTTGATGACATCATCAGCCAAGTGGTGCGCCATCTAAAGCACAATGATACCTTTCGTCAGCTGCTACAACAGCACTATCGTTATGTCATGGTCGATGAATATCAAGACACCAATATTCCGCAAAAAGAGCTGATTGACCTCATTTGTGCGCCGGCGTCGGTATCACTGATGGTCGTTGGTGATGACAACCAAAGCATCTATGCTTTTCGCGGTGCCAATTATGAAAATATCTTACTATTTGGCGAGAGTTATCCTGAAGCAAAACTGATTAAATTAGAGCAAAATTATCGCAGTACCCCAGTGGTGCTGGATTATATCAATGCTTTGTCCGCACAAATCACGTTGGGCTATCAAAAGCAATTGTACTCGGGCGCGTCTATAGAAGGCATCAAGCCAATATTTCGCCGTTTAAGTGATGAAACAAAAGAGGCTAAATATATTGCAGATAAAATCATCGAATTAAAACCAGATTATGATTATCAGGATTTTGCTGTCTTGTGCCGCACATCTTTTCAATCCAACTACATTCAGCTTGAATTTATGGAACGCAATATTCCCTTTATTGTGGTAGGCGGCATTCGCTTTATTGAGCGGCGTCATATCAAGGACGTTTTAGCCTTTGTCAAAATACTTTATAACCCAAATGACACCATTGCATGGCACCGAATTTTAACCTTGTTTAAAGGAGTAGGAGCAGTGACGGCTACGCGCTTAACCCAAGCGATTAATGCCGATAGCAATGTAAATAAAAATGTGAATAGCGATGTTAATAGTAACATTAACAACAACACTTTCGAGCCGCTATTAGCACCATCATTTGCGAAGAAAAGCCCACAGCTTAAATCATTGCATACGACTTTAACCAAAGCCAGTCAGGCAGAGTCAGTGGAAATAGTGATTGAGCGAATTTTAGCGTTTTATATTCCTGTATTAAAAACGATTGAAGAGAATTGGCGCGAGCGTAGTGAAGATTTTCGTGTGCTTAAAAACCTAGCAACAGAGTACGACAGCCTCGATAAATTCTTAGAAAATCTTGCCCTCGATCCGCCCAATGATTCAGTTGCTACCGCAGGCGAGCCTGAAAAAGACGAAAATAGTAATGATAAAGTTACCATTTCTACCATTCATAGTGCCAAAGGGCTTGAATGGCCAGTGGTATTTGTCAACTCTCTCGTCGATGGTATGACGCCGCACTATCGCTCGCTCAGTGATTTTGAAGAGTTAGAGGAGGAGCGTAAGCTGTTTTATGTTGCTTGTAGCCGTGCTAAGAGCAGATTATTTTTAACTGCGCCCGAGTATTTCTCAAGCTATTCGGGTTACTTTGATAAGCCGTCACGGTTCATCGCTGAGCTACCTGCCGATAATTTGACGGTCGAGACTGGCAAGAAGCTTTTAGAAACACTAGCAAGTGAGGATCCAATTTGGTGGTGATTGGTTTATTCCTTGCATTTTGATTAGCCAAAATAGGTCTAATTTCTTAATAATTTCTACATTATTCCTATCAGAAATAGCTTTCAATTAAACGCATAACCAAAAGTATTAAATAGCAAAAATATTTCTATGATAAGGGTTTAATCTGATGCGCAATGCGTTACTATTACTCCCTTATCTGTTATTTCTCAACCTTGATATTCTGTATTAAAATCTTAAAAAAGGACGTGTTATGCGCTACGAAGTGATCGTTATCGGTGCAGGTATGGTCGGCACCTCAGCTGCTTGGCATTTACAAAAAAATAACGCCAAAGTTTTACTATTGGACAAAAAACTACCGGGCTCTGAGACTTCATATGGCAATGCTGGTTTGATTCAGCGCGAGGCGATTCATACCCATCCGTTTCCACGCCAGCTGACTGAAATGATACGCGTATTGCCAAATCAAGGCACTGATATTCGCTATCGAATCCCAGCGATTTTGCGCTATCATCAAGCGTTATTGCAGTATTGGAAATACTCGACGCCAGCTTCAATTAAAAAAATCGAAGCGGAGTGGCAGACACTGATTGAACATTGCACCAGTGAACACCAAACCATGATTGAAGCGTCTGGCGCTGAATATTTGATTAGCCGCAAAGGCTGGTTACAGTTGCATCGCTCTGAAGAGACGTTTAAAGCAGCTATTGATGCTGCAATCAAAGACCGTGATCAGGGCGTTGAGCACAATGTCTTGACGCTTGACGAATTAAAAGCGATGGAGCCGAGCGCCAATTTTGATGAGTTCGTTGGCGCGATTCATTGGCTAAACTCTTGGCAAGTGTCAAATCCGAGCTTATTGGTGAAATCATACGCAAAAAACTTTCAAGAAATGGGTGGTACCATCAAAGAAAGCGGTGTCAATGAAATCGTCCAAGAAGCAGATGGCTGGAAAGTTGTTACCGACACTGACACTTTTTATAGTGATAAATTGGTCATTGCTGCTGGGCCTTGGTCTAACGATTTAATCAAACCGCTTGGTTATGATTTGCCGCTGTTCCCAATGCGTGGCTATCATCAGCATTTTAAAGTCACGGAAAAAAACACCATCAACCATAGTATGTTTGATATGGATAAGGGTTTTGTGATGGGTCCGATGCAGCAAGGTATCCGCATCACCACTGGTGCTGAGATGACCACCATGAATGCGCCAAAGAATTTTGGTCAATTAAATACCGTATTAAAACTTGCGCGCAAAATTCTGCCGCTAGAAGATGCCGTCGAGAGTGAAGCGTGGGCGGGCTCACGTCCTTGCATGCCAGATATGAAGCCAGTCATCGGTCCTGCGCCGCAGCACGACAAATTATGGTTTGCCTTTGGTCATAGCCATCAGGGTTTTACCTTAGGACCCATGACTGGTCGTCTGGTAGAGGAGATGATTCATGACAAGCCATTATTGGTTGATATTAAACCCTTTAGCGCTGAACGTTTTTCTCGCTAACTCCTAGCTAAGCACTGTTTAAAAAAATCTGAACTGTTTATATATTTGACAGTTCAGGTATTTGAAAGAACTGAAACATTAAAAATTAAGGATAATAATTCATGCAAAAGCTGCATAGTAACCAACGTATGAGTCAGATTGTGATTCATAACCAAACCATTTATCTGTCCGGTCAAGTGGGTAATAGCGAAGAGGATATCAAAGCCCAAACCTTGACATGCTTAGAGAAAGTCGAAAAACTGCTGCAAGAAGTTGGTAGTGACAAATCAAAGCTGCTATCCGCAACCGTCTGGCTAAAAAGTATGTCAGACTTTGCCGCAATGAATGAGGTGTGGGATAAATGGTTTGAAGGCGTCCAGCCACCAGCGCGTGCATGCGGTGAATCAGCATTGGCTCGTCCTGAGTTATTGGTCGAGATTACCGTTATCGCTGCTGAATAATTGCTTATTTTACGCCAATCTCAACTTATCGTAGGTTTTTGATTTTTATAGAATTTAAAATCCTAATTGTTTTAACTGTAATTTTAAAAACTAAGTAAACCAATACCTTAGAAAAATAAGTTGAGAATGGGGTTTATTTTACTTGTTTAGGTTGAAAGCCAGATAAAATAAAAGGGTGTGATCGCTATCACGCCCTTTTCTATGAGCTATTGTTATAAATTAGTCTATAATCAACATCATTCAACGCCTATAACGCGCAACCAACAGGTTAACCCATCATGATTAATACCAAAATATATAAATCCATCTATGTTTTAGCAGAAAAGCTGCTAGAAGCGGACAGTAAGAACGATCAAAAAACCTTTGATGCGCTATATGCGCAGCTAAAAGATTTGTGTAATGAAAATGAAAAAAGCGATAAAGACCATCCTGAACAGTGGGAAACCTTGGCTGACTTTACCGAGGATTTGGATGAAGCGCTGGTTATATATCAAAAAGCATTAGATAAAGCCGCAGCGATTAATTCAAAAGACCATTTAGCATCGATTGCTTTTTCGATGGCTGAGCTGCAAATCGAATTGGGCCAAACCGATGCTGCGATCAAAAGTCTACAAAACGCTAAAATCAGCGCCAATAAAATCGAAGATAAAGAGTTTAAAGTCGAAATAAATGAATTGTTGGCGAAGTTGTTGGCAGAGTAGCTTTGTTAAAGCTATTGGTTATTGAGAAAAGCATTTTTTATGATACAAAAAGCGAGCTTACCAATTAAGCATCTATAATATAGTTCTATAAATACTGTTTTAGGCGTTGACCCAATTTTATCGCTGCGGCAATATTAGTAGCGGTAATTTCAATATTGTTATAAGCGTTTTTAAAGACATTATCGAGGGAATCTAGCTTTTGGATACTGGGCACAATGATGTCAAACTGGCTAGTCTGAGCGGATTTTAGCCCATCAACACTGCCGCAAATAGCAATCACGGGGGTATGACTCAATTTAGCAATTTGGCTAATACCACCTGCCACTTTGCCCATAGCAGACTGAGCATCAAGCTTGCCTTCACCAGTGATGACCAAGTCTGCATCGGCGATATGCTGTGATAAATTGGCCACTTTTGCCACTGTATCAAAACCTGACTTTAACTCCGCTTGGCAAAAGCTCATTAACGCATAGCCCAGTCCACCTGCTGCACCGGCACCTGCTACCTCTTGATGGCCTTGATAGCCATGCTGCTCGCACACATTTACAAAATGCGTTAACGATTTATCTAGCTCATGGACTTGCTGCGGGCTAGCGCCTTTTTGAGGACCAAATATGGCACTGGCACCCAATTCACCACATAACGGATTGGTGACATCACAAGCCACTTCAAACACCGTGTTTAAGACGCTTGCATGAAAGCTGGTCGCATCCAATCGTTGCAAGTTAGCAAGTGCGCCGCCGCCTTGAGCTAAGATGTTGTCATTACTATCATGAAACGTCATACCAAGCGCCGTTAACATACCAAGTCCTGCATCATTGGTAGCACTGCCACCAAGACCAATGATAATCCGCTTGACGCCTTCATTTAGAGCATCCTCAATCAATTCGCCGACGCCATAGCTGCTAGCAATGATAGGATTACGCTCTGCTACCGTCAATAGATGTAAGCCACAAGCTTGAGCGACTTCAATGACCGCAGTTGCATCAGGGAGTAATAAATATTTTGCGTTAATCGGTCGCATTAAAGGATCATGGACACGCACTTCTTTCCAGCGTCCACCTAACACATAAGACAACACTGCAGAAGTCCCTTCGCCGCCATCCGCCATCGGTAGCAGTTTATAGTCAGCGTCAGGAAACACTTGGCTGAAGCCAGATTGAATAGCGTGGCAGACATCCAGTGCTTCTACACTTTCTTTAAACGAGTCAGGGGCGATTAAAATTTTCATGACTTTCTCTTTAAATGTTTCTTTGAGTCTTTTTTAATTACTTAAATTTTAAAAATTGACTTTCAATAATTTACTTAAGGCGCTAGATAAATACCAAGGTCAATAGCCAAATAAAGATGATGCTGGTCACGCCTTGAATACCTGTCGCCATAGAATGGGCTTTGTAAGCCTGCGCCACACTCATACGACTAAACTGGCTAACAATCCAAAAGAAGCTGTCATTAGCATGCGAGACAGTCATCGCGCCTGCACCAATCGCCATTACACAAAATACGCGACCAAGCTCACTATCAAGACCTATTTGACCTAATAATGGAGCGACCATCGCCGAAGTAGTGACCAAAGCAACAGTGGTTGAACCTTGTGCTGTTTTGAGCGCCGCAGAAACGATAAATGGCATAAAAATACCAAGCCCTAGGGCAGATAACGTAGTACCCAAATAATCACCGATTGGCGTAACTTTTAGCATAGCGCCAAACGCGCCACCAGCACCAGTAATTAAAAGAATAGGCGCTGCGACTACCAAGCCTTGTGAGATGCTGTCACTAATCTGCTGTGTTTTTTGGTCAGTATTAATCAGTAAGAATGATAAAAACAAACCAATTAATAGGGCGGTTAATGGGTTGCCAATAAATATGAGAATATCGGTTAGTATGCCGCTACCAAATGGTGTGCTGGGTAAATTGGCAATAGACGATAAGCAAATCAATACAATGGGCACGATAATAGGTAAAAATGCCATAGTCGCTGATGGCAGTTTGCTGTAGTCGTCACGAGTCTTCATATTATCTGGTACGGCGACTGCGTCAAGGGCATCAATATTGTCAGGCGTGGCGTCAAGGAAGCGATTTGACCACAGCCAACCAGCAAGTACCGCAACGGTGGTGACGACAACACCGACCATGATGACCAAGCCCAAGTTTGACTCAAGACCCAAGTTGCCCGCTGCTGCAATTGGACCGGGTGTTGGCGGCACAAAGGTATGAGTGGCATATAAGCCAGTCGCTAATGCGACACTCATTGCCACGCTCGAAACTTTTAAACGCTCAGCCAAAGACTCTTTTAACGAGTTTAAAATAATATAGCCTGAGTCGCAGAACACGGGGACAGATACGACAGCACCAACGATAGACATGGTCAAAGTAGGGAAACGCGGTCCCAAAACTTTAATGACGGTTTCTGCCATCACGATGGCGGCACCCGTTTTCTCAAGGATTAAGCCAATGATGGTTCCAAACACAATGACCAGACCGATATATCCTAAGATACCGCCAAAGCCATCAGAGATAGTTTTTGCGACCGTATTAAGCGGTACTTGATAAAAAAGCGCGACCAGAAAGGCAGATAGTATTAATACTAAAAAAGGATGCCATTTTAACTTCGCAGTGGCAAAAATGATAAAAAGAATGGTCAGCAGCAGCCAAAATACGATCATTACTGTCTCTATATAGTTGTTAATCTCTTATCGCTATTAATGCAACTCACACAGCATTTAGTGAGTTTGGCGTCTAGCTTAACATCAATAGTGATATGCATTTTTAAAGGTGCATATTCTATCGTAAATCTATCCTACTAGGGAGTCTATTCGGCTCTCATTTGATTTTATTCGTGGTAAAGCTGAGATACTCTGCTAGTATGTGGGTTTTGTTTTAATTGTATAAATACGAGGGTGGTTTGCTTGAACACATTTATAGCACCAACGATTGCAAATATAGAAAATAACGAGCTGCGTCAGCAATTGCAGCAAATCGTTGACCAAAAAACCAAGCCGCTTGGCGCCCTTGGACGTTTAGAGACGCTCGCGGTACAGTTGGGATTGATTCAAGGTACGACCACGCCGCATATTGAGCAACCGCAAATTCGGGTATTTGCTGCCGACCATGGTCTAACCAAGCATGGCACATCGGCATATCCTAGCGCGGTGACGGCGCAGATGGTTTATAACTTTTTGCAAGGCGGCGCTGCTATCAATGTCTTAGCGCGTCAGCATGATATTGAGCTAAAAGTGGTCGATGCTGGTGTCGATGCCGACTTTGCCAATTCTCCTTTTAAAGACCACGCGCAACTGCTCGATTATAAAGTGCGTCATAGAAGCCGCGACGCCCTTAGCGAGCCTGCGATGACAGCAGAAGAGTGTTTAGCCGCATTAGAAAATGGTATGGACGTAGTCAAGAGTATGGCGGGCAATCTATTGATTGTCGGTGAAATGGGGATTGGTAATACATCCGCCGCCAGTTTATTACTGGCAAGATTGGGCGATATACCGATTAATGCTTGTATCGGTCGCGGCACTGGTCTCGGCGATGCAGGATTAAAGCACAAGGCAAGTATTTTAACTCAAGTATTAGCGCGGCACAGTGAAGCGCAAACGCCATTCGACATACTTGCGGCATTAGGCGGGCTTGAGATTGCGATGATGGCAGGGGCGCTGATGCAAGCAGCCAGTGAGCGCCGTATTCTTCTTATCGACGGTTTTATCGCTAGTAGTGCGTTATTGGTCGCCGAGCGTCTAGCGCCTGGTGTTGCTCAATATGCTGTCTTTGCTCATCATTCTGTCGAGCCGGGACATACGCATTTATTAAAACTGCTCAATGCTGAGCCGTTACTCAATATGGGTATGCGCCTAGGTGAGGGTAGTGGCGCGGCGCTGGCGTATCCATTATTACAGTCGGCTTGTGCGATTATCAATGAGATGGCAAGTTTTAATGATGCTGGTATCAGTGGACAAAATAGCTAATGTCACAATTATCAAAAAAGCCATCAAAACAACCATTAAATCAGACATTGAATCAACCAAATGCATTACCCCAGTCTCCGTCTAAACCAAGTATTAGTCAATTTATAAAGTATGAATGGCGTTTATTGTTAGTAGCAGTACAGTTTTTAACGCGTCTGCCCGTACCGCAATTTGCCAATTACAATCCGCAGTGGTTGCACCAGAGCAGCCGTCATTTTCCTGGGGTAGGTCTGTTAGTTGGGCTGCTTTGTGCAGGTATATTTTGGCTGTGTAGTTTTTTATTTACGCCTTTGGTGGCGGCAGTGGTAAGTACGGCCTTTGGAATTAGGCTCACTGGCGCTTTTCATGAAGATGGACTTGCGGATAGCTGTGATGGTCTAGGTGGTGGTCTGACTCGCGCGCGTACTTTAACCATTATGAAGGATTCGCGCTTAGGGACTTATGGTGTACTAGGATTGGTCTCGGCGTTACTTATCAAAATCAGCTTATTGGCGTCTATGTCTTTATCAGTGGCTATTGTGGCGCTGATTATTGGACATACGCTCTCACGTTTATTATGTATTAGTTTACTGGCGCTATTGCCTTACGGCGGTGAGATTGAGCATGCTAAAGCCAAACCGATGGCGCAGCAGCTGACGCCATTACAAGGATTATTGAGCAGTGGTTGGCTCATATTAGCGGGCTTGCTGGTCGTGCTCCTATTTCCTAATACCGTGCAGCAAATTGGTATTTGGCAATGGTCATTGGCTTTATTACTAGGCATCGTAGCGACGGATTATATGCGGCGCTTGTTGCGCAGGCGTTTAGATGGTTATACCGGTGATGGGTTAGGCGCCACGCAGCAGTTAAGTGAAATCGCTATTTATATCGGACTTGCTGCCTCGAACCCTTTTATTTAATGTTAAGCGTACTATTTAAAAAGGATAATGATAGCCAATGGTTTTGTATATTTGGCGCCATCCAAAGCCCATTGCGGCTAATGGCTTTTGTATCGGACAGACTGATATCAGTGTCGATAAACGCAAAATTAAACGCCTTGCTAATAAAATACAGCGCTTCGTGCGTTTTCATCAATTGCCAAAAGTGATTTGGGTCAGCCCACTACACCGCTCGTTAAAAGTCGGAGAAATATTGGCGCAGCATGGCTTTCTGTATCATGTCGCCCCTGAGCTGGCAGAGATTGATTTTGGTAATTGGGACGGTCAGCCTTGGGCGCAAATTCCTAAACAAGAGATTGATGATTGGTGTGATCATTTTGCAGATTTTGCCCCTAAGGGCGGCGAGAGTTTACAGCAGTTATTTGAGCGTGTGGAAAACTGGTTAAATGAGATGGCTGCGCAAAATAGGGGTCAAAAACCAGTATTAGCAGTCGGTCATGCGGGCTGGATAAATGCTGCCAGTATGATTGCCGCTCGGCAAGAGGCGCCAAAAATAGCGGCTGATTGGCCACAAGCAGTAAATTATTTACAATGCCGTAAACTAGATTTTCAACCAAAAAAGCTGACTGTTTATAATAGCCAGCTTTTTGAGTAATGATTTTTCTATCTAATTTTTATAATCGTCTATCTTTCATCAATATAGCAATAAAAACCTCTAATCTATCAATCTAACGAAAGAGGACTCCACCCGACGCTAGGGTGGAGGTGAATTTCGTATAGCCTAACTCTGCTGAT
>NZ_JACSQR010000027.1:0-36829 GCF_014836505.1 Psychrobacter communis | reverse complement strand
TGCTGGTTTCCCTATAAACCCACCATCAAAAACATGCCTCAGCAGGGACAGGTAGCCACATTGTAAATAGTATCAATAAGTTACAATGTGGCTTATCCCGAACTGGGGTTAAATACGAATATAGTGCGGGGTCAATCGCTCCTTAGCGGTGACGGTCATGACTTCTTTCACTGGTTTTTGACGGGTTATATTATTCATAGAATTCTGCCATTCTTTATGTTTTATAGGTTTTTACTATTATGATTTATGTCGTTACTACTGATTGTTCTAATTCTTTAGAGGAGTTTGTCCGGCAAATCAGCAGTATTTTTTACCCATCAAGAATGCAGCTATTCTTAACATTATCTATCATGGCGCGACTGACTCGAAAGAATAACGCAAGCTCAACGGCGGTTAAATCCTGCGTGAGCTGGTTTTTAGCCCACACTTCTGCAGCGTTGAGCTTTACCATAATGTCCTCGCCTTTAACCGTCAGTTCGAGCAGTCGACTGCGACCATCTTGCGGATTATCTGTCTTAATAATCAAATCGGCCGCTAAAAGGTCATTCAATGCCCGAGTAATTTGTGCTTTATCACGCTCGATGTAATCTGCAATTGATTTTGCAGTGCTGTGAGGGTTATAACATACGACTTTTAAAGTTCTGATTTGCGTTACTGTTAATTCAAGCCCTTGTCGTTTGATGCCTTCGTGCAATAAATTGATGTAGGTATGCATCAATTGATGTAGCGTTTCACTCATCAAATTTTTAGCCATATAGAAACCTTTATGTAGTTGACTAAGGCAACTATATAAATTAAAGTTGATGGTGTCAACTATATTATGGTTTCTATATACTGATATTCTATACTTACGTTTTATAAGATAACAAAATGGCAATTGAGGTAATTTTTCTGAGTTTGTCGTTTTATATTTGGCAATTTAACTATCTTAAACGCCAATCTCAACTTATCGTAGGTTTTTGATTTTTATAGAATTTAAAATCCTAATTGTTTTAACTGTAATTTTAAAAACTAAGTAAACCAATACCTTAGAAAAATAAGTTGAGAATGGGGTATCTTAAGTGGATTTTTAATAAACTATTTGCAGAGATTTATTATGAATAAGGTTCAACCCCGTATCCAGAAGTGGCCCGCAACGAGTCGTTTATTGCATTGGCTGAGCGCATTACTCTTGCTAGTAACGTGGTGTTTAATTTTGCTTTACGGTAATAATGAGAATCCGCTATACATTAGCCTACACAAAGCATTTGGTATCAGTATTTTATTCTGGACGATTATTCGGTTAATGAATCGATTCTTAACTAACGCACCTCCTGCAGTTCCAATGCCCAGATGGCAAAGCATCATAGCTAGGCTTACGCATTTTGCTCTTTATGCGCTGTTAATAGCAATGCCCATAGCCGGGTTATTAATGTCAGTATATGGTGGTCGTCCTGTTGATATATTCGGATTGTTCGAGATTCCAGTTTTTGTAACACCCGACCGTAGTGCGGCTCGTTTCTATAATGATTTACACACCAATATTATTTGGCCAATGATTATTATATTTACCATAGCCCACGTTGGGGGAGCGTTGTATCATCAGTTTATAAAAAAGGACAATTTAATTAAGCGTATGAGTTAGATTTTAAGAACGCTAGAAAATATTTAAAAAATGGGTTTATAACAACGTTTTTGAGATATTGAACTAAACGAGGCTTTCAATAATTTTTGAGTATACCCTAGCAGAACGAGACTATAATGCCTTAGATATCAGTGAGTTTACCCATTATTGTATTAACCCCTCCAAAAACTTTGTCCATGATAAAAATCATATCAATGGAATAGAGAGTTTTTGAAATCAAGCTAAGCATCATCTGCGTAAGTTTAACGGGATGCCAAAAGAGTATTTCTACCTGTATTTAAAGGAATAAGAGTGGCGTTTTAACGGCAGTGTCCCAAAGTTGCAATTATTAGGGCTAAACTAGTCACCTAGGATAGCTCCTGATAGTAATTATTAAAATTTTGGTGGTGTTCTAAAAAGTATGCTGGCGATAGAAGTCAATAAGAAATCTATGCTAAGTTCTCTGTTTCTGAGCCTTTCCTAAAAAGTGTGTAACTGCTTATAATCCACTAACAGGAGAATAAGCAATGACTACTCAATCTGACATCAAGAAACTGGCTGAGCAAATGGCCAGCAGCATGAAAAGCTTCGATGACATCAAAGACTTTCAAAAGCAGCTCATGCAGTCCTTCATCGACACTGCCCTAGAAGCAGAAATGGAAGAGCATCTCGGCTACCCCAAGCATGAAAAGGCAGACAGGCCTAATAAGCGCAATGGGCACACTAAAAAGAGAGTCCGTAGCGACACAGGCGAGCTTGAGATCTCCACCCCCAGAGACCGCGACAGTAGCTTTGAGCCTGTACTTGTCAGTAAGCATCAAACCCGTATTTCAGGTCTTGATGACAAAATCATCAGCTTTTACGCCAAAGGTCAAACCACTACTGAGATCGTAGAGAGCATTAAAGAGCTCTACGATGTCGACATCTCAAGCTCTCTTGTCTCAAGAGTCACCGATAACATATTAGAGGACATCACCGCTTGGCAGAACAGGCCGCTGAGCAGTGTTTATCCTATCGTCTATTTGGACTGCATCGTCGTTAAGGTACGCCAAGACAAGCAGATCATCAACAAGGCGATCTATCTGGCGCTAGGCGTGGGACTTGATGGTAAAAAAGAGCTGCTTGGTATGTGGCTATCAGAGAATGAAGGCGCTAAGTTCTGGCTGGGTGTTCTCACTGAACTACAAAACCGCGGGGTGCAAGATATCCTGATTGCCTGTGTTGATGGTTTAAAAGGCTTTCCTGATGCCATCAATACCGTTTACCCCAACACTCAGGTTCAGCTGTGTATCGTGCATATGGTGCGTTACTCAATGAAGTTTGTGCCGTGGACGGATAAGAAGGCCGTAGCGGCTGATTTAAAGGCAATTTATGGTGCTGATACGCTTGAGATAGCAGAGGCCAACCTTGAGCACTTTGATGAAGTATGGGGCAAAGAGTACCCGCATGTCATCAAGTCTTGGCGCAATAACTGGGAGGGCTTAACGGTGTTCTTTGGTTATCCTAAAGACATCAGAAGAGTGATCTATACCACCAATGCTATTGAGTCGCTAAACAGCGTGATTCGTACGGCGGTGAATAAGCGTAAGGTGTTTCCCTCTGATCAGGCGGCATTCAAGGTGGTGTACTTAGCCACCCAGCAGGCATCCAAAAAGTGGTCAATGCCGATCCGTAACTGGACGTCTGCTCTTAATCGCTTTATGATTATGTTTGATGACCGTATAAGCAGGCATTTAATCTAAATGGCAGTTACACAGAATCTGGGATGGTCTCGCCAACAGTTTTTGCAAAAGTCTTTTAACTTCTCAAAAGAACGTTTGATTCATCTTTGGCAACCTAAACAACAAGGCTGTAGTCTGTTCTGATAATAATCAGCGATGTATAACCTATGATAAACCAATCAAATACCCTAGCCTTTTATAACAGCCATGCACACTCATTCGTTGAACAAACCATCGATGTGAATATGCGTCTGCTATATCGACCCTTTATAGCTAATCTTCCTGTTAGATTAAAAAGCAAGCAAAATATAATGGACTTAGGCTGCGGTTCAGGTCGTGACAGTATGTATTTTGCCAGTTTAGGCTTCAATGTTACTTCTGTTGATAGCAGCGCGGCATTACTTGACCTTGCAAAAGCAGCTGCTCAAAAAAGTATGGACTATCAAGATACGATTGAATGGCATTGTGCTACTTTTCAGGACATTATCCAAAAAGACTGGCAACGCCAATTTACCGCTATTTGGGCATGCGCTTCATTGCTTCATGTGGCTTATGATGCGCTGCCTGAATTAATAGATGGGTTACTACACATACTGACAGACGATGGCGTTTTTTACGGATCGTTTAAATATGGCGATGATGAGTACGTGAAAGACAGCCGCTTTTTTTGCGATATGAATGAAGAACGCTGGGAAGCTATCAAGCAAAAAACCAACCATGAATTCAAAGACAGTATTTGGCTTACTGATGATCAAAGAGTAGATAGAAATGAAAAGTGGTTTAATATTATGATCAAGCAATGACAAACTTAAAATGATGCTAAGACAACTTGGTAAAACATGGTGTGAATCATAAGAAAAGCCAGACCGCTTAAGTTGTCTGGCTTTTTAGGTAACATCTATTGTCTGTATCATTAAATAAAAAGCCTAACGCTTACGTTCTATAAAGCACCTTAACCACATGCCAGCCAAATTTGGTTTTCACTAAATGCGGGGTAAAAAGTTCGCTGTTAAAGCAAACTTTATCAAATGCTGGCACCATTTGACCTTTTTTAAACTCACCTAAGTTGCCGCCTTTTTTACCTGATGGGCAAGTTGAGTGTTTCTTAGCCAGCACGTCAAACTGCGTACCTTTTTTAAGTTTGGCCATAATGTCATCAGCCAGTTCTTTGTCTTTTACTAAAATGTGTAAGGCGCTAGCGGTACGAGCCATAATGTAAACCCTTTATAAAATATCGATTATCGCGGCATTATATCACTACTGAGTTTGGTGACTAACCTAACTTAACTGCTCTACTGCATCAAAAGTCATTACCTACTGGCCTATCGTTTTGAGGACCGCGAAGAACCTCGACCTTTTGAAGGACGTTTACCATTGGCCGCAGGTTTGCCATTGCCCCCAGACTTCTTGTTATCCCCGAAAGGACGCTTACCTTTAGAACCCGCTGGTTTTCTAGCGCCATCTTTGGGGTGTTTAGCATTGTGCTTTGCTGCGCCCGCTGGTTTTGACGACTCTTTTGATTTTGATGAGGTATCAGTACGCGGTTTTCTTCGTGGCGACTTACGTGATTTCTTAGCCGCAGTATTGTCTTCTGAAGAAGAGTCTTCTATAGATTTCAGTAAAACGGACAACTCTTTTGGGGTTAAATCTCGCCAGTCTCCAACGGGAATACCCTTTAGACTCACATTCATAATCCGTGTGCGTTCAAGCTTTACGACTTCATAGCCAAAATGCTCACACATACGGCGAATTTGACGGTTTAATCCCTGTACTAGCGTAATATTAAACACGGTAGGTGCTACCTTAGTCACCGGGCACTTTTTCGTCATTCTCCCCAAAATAGGTACGCCACCTGCTAGACCTTCAATAAAACTATCCGTTATCGGCTTATTGACCGTCACCACATAATCTTTTTCATGGTTATTACCCGCACGCAACACCTTATTAACCAAATCGCCATTGCTCGTTAAAAAGATTAAACCTTGAGAATCTTTATCCAGACGCCCAATCGGGAAAATACGGTCGCTATGTCCAACAAAATCAACGATATTGTTTTTCTCAGAGCTTTCTGTGGTGCTCACAATCCCGACTGGTTTGTTCAACGCAATAAAAATAAAATCGTCTGCTTCTCGTGGCTCAATAAGTTGCCCGTTAACTTTTACCGTATCTCCAGCAACCACTTGCGCACCTACTTGAGCACGTTTGCCATTGACGTACACGTTACCTTGTTCAATAAAACGGTCAGCGTCGCGCCGAGAGCAAATACCGCTTTCGCTAATATATTTATTTAAACGAGTCGAGGAAGTGTTAAACATAAAGTGCCATTTTCACCTAATAAAAAGCTTTTTGTACTAAGAAAAAGACTGAATTGAATGAATAATCAATAACGAGATAGCTGACATTATATAGGAAATTCAGTAGCTATTTTAAGAGAGATGAACCCAAACCTGTTTATCATTACTAAAAACAACTTAGCGACTCATTGAGGCAGTTATATTATATAAGGTACATACTTAAACACATCTGAAATTTAGTATGACCGCGCCCTATCACTTATAAACATAATCCTCTAAAATAGATGCCATTTCTATCAATCAGTTATTCATTACAGGGCAGATTACTGCGCATACTTTATTTCACAGTAAATATGAATTGCATAGCATTGCTACTTGTTACGTATCACTTTAGCAATAACGGACTGTCCGCTTCATCAACGTAAGGCTAATCATAATGACATCAATAATTAGAGTCGCCATCGCCGGTTACGGCAACCTTGGCCGCGGCGCCCAAGCCGCCATTAAGCAAAGCCCAGATATGCAGCTGGTTTGTGTATTCAGCCGCCGCGATCCTGCCTCCGTCACCCTGATTGACGACAGCGTGCCCGTGTATGCGATGGACGATATTGCCCAATATAAAGACGACATAGACGTGCTGATATTGTGTGGTGGCTCTAAGTCTGATTTGCCTGAGCAAGGTCCAGCGCTCGCTGGTTTGTTTAATATCGTTGACAGTTTTGATACTCACGCCAAAATCCCTGAGTACTTTGCCGCGCTTGATACGCCTGCCAAAAAAGCCAATAAAGTCGCCATGTTATCGGTCGGTTGGGATCCCGGTTTATTTTCTATCAACCGCTTATACGGCGAAGCCATTTTACCGGTCGGCGAAACCTACACCTTTTGGGGCAAAGGCTTAAGCCAAGGACATTCAGATGCAGTACGCCGCGTCGACGGCGTCAAATCAGGCGTGCAATATACCATTCCCTCAGAATCTGCGATGGAAAAAGTACGCAATGGCGAGCAGCCAACGCTAAGCACCCGCGAGAAACATACCCGTGAATGCTATATCGTGCTCGCTGATGGCGCCGATAGCGATAGCGTACGTAACACCATCGTCACCATGCCAGATTACTTTGCCGACTACGATACCACAGTGCACTTTATTGACGAGCAGACGTTTGAGCGTGACCATCAAAAAATGCCGCATGGTGGATTCGTTATTCGCAGTGGCGTAAGCGGTATGGATAATGCGCAAAACAACCAAGTGTTAGAGTTTTCGTTAAAGCTTGGCAGCAACCCTGAATTTACCGCCAGCGTGCTCGTGGCTTATGCCCGCGCTGCTTATAAAATGAATCAAGCAGGAGAGAATGGCGCAAAAACCGTCCTCGATGTCGCGCCTAGCTTGTTATCGCCTAAAACGCCTGCCCAGCTGCGTAAAGAGTTGCTGTAAGTACTGGCTATGAATTAGAAATAACAATCTCCACGCTAAAAACAAAAAGCACCAAGCCATGCAAGCTCGGTGCTTTTTTTATGCTTAACTTTCTTTCTGCTCAATAACTTAATTAAAAACACCCATCAAAGCAAACCATTTTCCAAAAGTTTAGCCGTATTACTGACTTTAAAGTCATGGTATAAATCATAAAACACAATCGGGTCTTCAACGCCATCAAGCAACCCACGTTTATTGAGCGCGACAAACATCGCTAGCGAATAGGCCGCACAATGGATAGATCTTTTGGGATTAAACTCACGATCGGTAAAAGCCTGATACTGCATGACTTCCTCATGTAGCTGAGGATTTTGCTTGAGCGCATTGACATACAGCCAATCATAAAACGCAGTCAATGGCTCAAGGCTCCACTCCATGCCAAAATAATCATAGCCAATCAGCTCACCAGATGTTGTTAAACGCTCGTCTTTTTTGGCCTGTCTTGGTGCGACGGTCAGTAAGTCAAGATACGGCCCACCATTCTCGAATACTTTACTGGCTTGCAAAGCATTTTCGACACTATAGGCTTGACCGTCATGCTCATTGGTAATTTTTAAGCTTAATGGACTGAGCGGGAAACTGAGTTTATTGCCAGATTTGCTAGACAGCTCTAAAACATGGCTAAAGCCATATTTTTTGCGAATGACTTGATGCATATCATTGATGGATTTTTTCTTTTGTCTACTGGCAAACCCCACGTGGCGCTCAAACCTTACCATGTCCGTTTTGACCAAATTATCACTATTGACTCTAGGCATAAAGACCGGTTGATGCTCTACCGCGCTTGGCGTTTGTTCCATAGGATTCTGTCTTTGTTGCATCGTGATACGCCTTATATCAATGGTCTGGTATAAATATTTGGTTAAGAGAATTGACATGCTGCTTTATCAATGCCGCTTTAAGCGATTCATTTCTTTTTAGGATAGCTATGATACCCCATTAGGGTTCGCATTTCATGGGGCGATATTGTTTTTTGCGTGAGGCGTTTTGGTTTTTCAAAAAAAGCCTCACCTATCAACTAGGTAAGGCCATCACTAGGAGTTTTATTTATAAGAACAACAACCCTAATCCAATCACAACGCCGCTGACAATCAGCACAATGACACAAAAACCCATGATATCCTTGGCTTTGAGTCCAGCGATTGCCAAGGCAGGCAACGCCCAAAACGGTTGAATCATATTTGTCCAAGCGTCACCCCACGCTACCGCCATCGCAACTTTGGCGGGATCACTACCGAGCATCTCCGCCGCCTCTAACATAATTGGTGCTTGCACCGCCCATTGTCCGCCACCTGAGGGGACGAAAAAGTTAACCAGTCCTGCACTTAAGAAAGCAAAAAGCGGAAGCGTATCCACTGTCGAGACGTTAACAAACGCTTCTGACATCACTCCGGCTAAACCAGAAGCCGTCATCATACCCATAATCCCCGCATAAAATGGGAATTGAACGATAATACCGCCCGCCCCTTTAACCGCTTCTTGTATGGCAATCAAATACTTACGCGGCGTTCCGTGGAATATTATCCCAAGGAATAAAAACATGAAGTTCACCAAGTCGAGCGTTAAAGCAAAGCCGTTCTGCACGAAATAATAAACGATAAAAGCAATACCCAATAAGCCAATGACCATGGATAAAATCCAACTATTCTCTAAGCGCTCCGCTGGGGTCATATCTGACTTTGGTGGAAGCGCCTCAACGATAGGGTCTACAAGAAGTTTTGGATCTACCGTAATCGTATCTTCTTTTTTCGGCATCATCAGACGGTTTAATAACGGCACGATAATGACCAATGCCGCGACGATAATTAAGTTATAGCTCGCAAAAATGGTAGCACTCGTTGGAATCACCCCAATCTTATCGACGAATGGATGGCCTTCTGTTGCAATGGATAATGGGATAGAGCCAGAGAAACCCGCATGCCAAATGATAAAACCAGAATACGCACTGGCAATAAGCAAACGGTAATCCACATTTTCAACACGTTTTGCCAATTCTTTTGCGAATAACGCGCCAATCACCAAGCCAAAACCCCAGTTTATCCAGCTAGCGGCAAGGGATACCAAGGTGACCAATATAATCGCGCTACTGGGCGACTTTGCAAAGCTGGCCAGTTTGCCCAGTCCTTTTTTAAATATCGGACTACTGGCCAACACATAACCTGTGACTAGCACCAACACCATTTGCATCGAAAACGCCAGTAGTGCCCAAAATCCTTCGCCCCAAAACGCCACCATTTGTATCGGTGAGGAATCGGTCAAACCTAAGCCCATGGCAAAAATAACCAAGGTCAAGATAATGACAAACAAAAATGGATCGGGTAAATATTTCTCCATTAAGCTGTTTGAGAAGCGTGTGATTCCTTTCATGTTTAAACTCCCTTTTTTATTTACATTTGCACGTCTTTCCTAAGCCTAATGTTACCTCATTTCTATTTTTTTAGGGTGTTTGAATGACTATCAATAATATTAACGGCACGCCATAAGCGCTACGATAGAGCACCGTATCTTGCTTATTAATCAGTAAGAATGGAAATAAAATGCATGATGCAAGAAGGAAAGATAGGAGAAGCAGAAGAGTCAGGAAGTTGCTGCGGAAAACGGTTAAAGATTAGCAGCGAAACGATGACTACTAAAGGGCTTAGCATCGATAAATAACGGCTTATTATGAATCATTTCTTCGATAAGGCGCCCTGTGACAGGCCCCAATGTCAACCCTTGATGAGCATGACCAAACGCAAACCACAGGTTATCGTGTTTTGATGCACGGCCAATCACCGGCTTCATATCTGGCATACAAGGCCTTGTCCCGCACCATGCTTTAGCCTCCACGGCATCTTCAAGTGGCGCAAGTTTTCTTGCATGAGTCAACACGGCTTCTAGTTGGTCGAATTTTTTTGGCGCGTCTAAATTTGCCATTTCAGCACCCGTGGTAACTCTGATGCCTTGCTCCATTGCCCCCATCACAAACCCTTTATCGACATCAAATAAGCTATGTGAAAGGGCGTTTTTGGGTGTGATCTTAAAATGCTGATGGTAGCCACGCATAGGAAACATCGGTATGTTATAACCCAGTGGCTTGATAAGCTCAGCTGACCAAGGCCCTGCCGCTATCACGACATGCTGACAGACGTAGGTATCATCGCCGCATACAACTTGCCAGCCTTCTGCCGTTTGCATAATATCTGTCACGGTTGACTGCTTAACCTGGCCCGCCATCGCTGCAAAGCTTTTTGCATAGGCTTTTACCAGACTGCTGGGATTTTTTATTTGCCACGAGTTTTTCCAGTGGATACCGCCAATATAATCGGTAAAATTCAGATTGGGCTCTAGGGCTTGCAGCGCTACTAGCGATAGCACTTGATACTCTACGCCTTGCTCCGCAGCCTTTACGGCTTTGCTAATAGCTTTTTCAAAATCAATCGAATGACGATGAAGCTCAATCCAGCCTATCTTACTGACCAGCGCTTCTGCGCCAGCCGCTTTAATCATCGGCTCGTGCTCATTGGTACAATGCTCAATCAGCGTCACCCATTCTTTATCGATGACTTCGATATTTTTTGCACAAGAGTACTGCCAGTACTGAAATAAAGAGCGCTGAAAACCATAAATTGCCGAACAGCGGTAGCGAATATCCGTACGGTTATTTGGTAATACACTAAAAATCTCTTTAACACTTCGCGGAAAGGGTTTGGTATTGATCGCTTCTCTAGTGATAATGCCCGCATTACCATAGGAGGTTTCTTCTCCTGGGGGCTTTTTATCAAGTAAGAGTACCTGCGCGTTGTTTTTTTGCAGATGCCACGCGATAGAAGTTCCTACAATGCCTGCCCCAACTACAATCACGTCATAGCGCATATCAATACTCTTCGAGATCGTTAGACCAAAATAAAATCGTTGTCTTAAAAATCGTTGTCTTAAAAACTGTTACCTTATTAGCAGCCAGCTTTTATAAAGCAACAAACTGGCCCAAATCGTCTTTTTTGGCCTTTTGAGCAACCTTTAACGCGACGGCGGCATCGAAGCTTGCCGCGCCAACCGACTTAAACAGCGTGATACCTTTATTGGCATTTAGGTCAATTGTGACTTTTTCATTGATCAAATCACTTAGCGTTCCCGTCAGCTTATCCCACGTCCAAGTACTATCAGCGTCTTCATGAGCTTGGATCAGATCACCCGCTTCATGCAAGCCGCCCTCGGCGTCATCGATAATGACAGACGTGCTGGCTTCTATCACCGAATTGCTCACTTCCTTCATCGATGCTTGATAGGCGCCAACGGCATTGATATGAGCGTCGGCTTTTATCTGCGCCGCTTCGAACAAGCCTGACGTCGCACGCGTTGCCAAATTGATAATATCGGCGTCTAGAATCGCCGCTTCGATATCGTCGCACACCGTAAAATCAACGTCCCATTGTGGATAGTCTTTTTTAAATTTCTCCTGAAATTTATGCGCGGTCTGCTCGGTTCGGTTCCAAAGGTTCACCTGCTTGATATTTGGACGTACGGTAAGAATGGCATTGAGCTGCTCATACGCCATACCGCCCGTGCCGACCACTGCTGCCACTCGACTATCGGGGTTGGCCAAATATTTAGTTGCGATACCAGACAGCGCTGCGGTGCGTACTTGGGTGATATAGACCCCATCCAAAAAGGCCAACATCTCTCCTGTGTCATTGTCGGAGACCGTAACATTGGCCATGGTTGTCGGTTTATCGCGCTTAGGATTGTCTGGGCAGATAGTAACCAGCTTGACGACTGCATATTCATTAGTACCGTCAAATACCACTGCCGGCATGGATAAATGGCTGCCAGAGCTTTTTGTACTGCTTTCCTCAAAAGTCGGAATGACAAGGCGTTCAGGCGTTTTGACCCAAGTCGGATGCTCGCCTTGCACGTTGAGTAACTCCTCAATCGCCTCAATTGCCATCGACATGGTCAGCTGTTTTTTTACCGTATGAATGTCTAAAATTCGCATAATGTTCCTTAAACTGCCCTGTAATTTTATTATTAACAATCCCTAAATGTGACATTAAAAAACCTAACAAGCAACCCGCTATTTATTAAAGCCTTTATCACGGTTTATAATTTTAAAATATTCTTAGCGATAAGCTTAAATGTATGACTTACAACGACGGCCATATTGGCTATGATATTTATAAAAATTTAGTCGAATTTTAACCAAGTAAATAACCACACTATGTAAATAAACATGCTATCTGATAATTTTAAGACACTGACCAGCATGGTATAAAGTCAGTCCCAATTCCGTAAAGCCAGATTTAATGCCTGCAAAAGGGATTTTCGCTTCTTCTAAGGTCTTGAAGGGAATAGGTATACTCTCTCTATTACCAGTCAATATATACTCAGCAAAGCATTTACCCATGAGCGTACCGGTAGTAATACCGCGACCATTATAGGCGGTCGCGGTCAGCAAACCTTCATCGGGCTCCATCACGCGAAAGATATGATCTTGGGTAAAGCCAAAGCTACCGCACCATTCATATTGCCAATTAAAGGCAGGCAGATCTGGATAATAGCTCTTTTGCACCGCATTGGCCCACGCTTGATAAAAGGATTTTGGTTTCATTTGCGTCCCACCAACCGTGCCCAATAATAGGCGATTGTCATTATCACGGCGGAAACTCGATAACGCCAAGCGGGTATCCCATGCCCCTGTTTTATAAGGTAAAATGCGCTCTGCCGCCTCGCCGCTCAGTGGTTCAGAGGCGATTTGATAGTAATAAACCAAATAAAATGTTTTCTTAATTTCTGTCCATTCGCCTTCGCTATAGGCATTGGTAGCGATGATGACGTGCTCAGACTTGACGCGCGCTTTGGCGGTTCTTGCATACCAATGACCGTCCACCTTTTCTAGTGCTTCAACGCCAGAATGCTCGTAAATCGTCACGCCAAGATTGGTGGCAACTTTGGCAAGCCCTCTGACATACGCCAGCGGATTGATGGTACCAGCGCGGTGGTCTAATAAAGCTTTATTAATACTGGTGGTACCGCAGTATTCATGGCATTTGCTGCCAGTCAATACCTCAACATTGGCACCGCGGCGGCGCAGCTGCTCGTATCTGATATCGACATCGATTTCACCTTTGGCATTATGCGCCATGTGAAGGTTGCCCGCTTGGGTGGCTTGGGCGTCGATATCATAGCGTTTGATTAGATCAAACACCAAACTTGGTGCTTGTCCAAGCGCTTGGGTCAAACGCTCACCGGCCACTTCACCCAGACTGATATTCAAGTCATCAGGGCGCGCCCACGTTCCGGCGTTGACTAGCCCAACGCTTTTTCCTGAGCCGCCACTACCGATGGTTTGGCTTTCAAGCAAGACAACCTTGACGCCTTTTTCAGCCAGATGAATCGCCGCTGACAATCCGGTATATCCGCCGCCAATGATGCACACCGCCGCTTGGGTATCGCTACTCATTTGGCTATAAGCATCAATATTAGGCGCGGTCATGTTCCATAAACACTGCTCTTGCAACATATCATCTTCCTTTATTAGCGCGCTTCATTGACAGAAAAAGCAACGTCGACCTTTTTTACTTCAGGCTCTTCGCGCGGTATAAATTTATCGAGGAACGCCCATAACAGTCCAAATAAAGGCGATAACCAACACGCAAAAGCAAAAGGTGCATAAGTCAATGTTGCTATCCCAAGTGTTGCTGCCACAAAGCTACCGCCCATATTCCACGGGATAAGTGGAGACAAAAGCGTACCAGTGTCTTCGATAGAGCGCGTCAAGGTTGTGCGCTTATAGCCCATGTTTTTATATTTGTCTTGTAATAAACGTCCTGGCAATACCAACGTCGTATACACATCACCGATTAACGTCCCAACTCCAAGAACACTGGCGTAGGTGGTAAGAATTAAACCGATACGCGACTTCACCGCTTTATCTATTTTGGCCATAATGGCTTTGAGCGTACCGTAGTGCTCAAGTGAACCGATAAAAGCAAGGGCAAAAATGGTCAAGGTAATGACCCATGTCATCGACATGACGCCGCCCTTTGACAACAATTGATCTACCACTTCAAAACCCGTCTCACTGACAAAGCCATTTTGTAAAACATTAAAAACATCACTCACGCCCACGCCTTGCATAAAGACGGCAATCACTGAGCCTACCAGCACCCCGCTTAATACGGTCGGTATCGCTGGCATTTTCATCACAGCGGCGACAATAACCACTAACGCTGGCAATAAGGTGATGATACTTAAATTGTAATTGGCCGCTAAGTTATCCTGCAATGCACGAATAGAAGACAAATCGATGCTATCGTCACCATAACCCATACCAATCCAAGCATAGAGCGCCAACGCCGTAATCATGGCGGGCACGGTCGTCGGCAGCATACCTTTGATATGATCCCAAAGGTCTACACCCGCCGCGGCTGGGGTTAAGTTAGTGGTATCTGATAGCGGTGACATTTTGTCGCCAAAAAAAGCACCGGAGACGATAGCCCCACCTGTTAGATGCGCGGGAAGACCCAGTCCCATGCCAATTCCCATCATCGCAAGACCTACCGTACCAACCGTGCCCCACGAGGTACCCGTAGCGACAGAAATAATGGCGCAAATAAGACAGACGGAAAATAAAAACGAGGAAGGCGAGAAAATACTAAAGCCGTAGTACAGAATGGTCGGCACGGTTCCGGCGATAATCCATGAGCCGATGAGCATACCGACGCCCATCAGGATAATCATCGCTGGCAAGCCGATTTTAATAACCTTTAAAAACCGCTCTTCCATACCTTGCCAACTACGGCCACGCAGTTTCATAAACAAACCGGTGATTAAAATACCGCAGGCTAAGGGTATGTGAGGGGTGAAATCTTTGAAGACGAAAAACTGTATCATCAGAATGATGGCAGTCAATACAAGCGGCGCGATATCAAGTAAAAAGCTAGACGATGGATCATAACCGTCAATATCGGGTTTATACGTTTTATCATCGATCATAATAGTTCTACCTTCCTTAGTAGTCGTCGATGGGAGTGGCAACCAATCCTTGATTGCTTATCATTTTTAGCCTGCCAAGCTTCTATAAAGTACGCTTGGCAGTTTATTTATAAATACATCAAATTAGCAAAAGTCTGTACTCACCTTTTTATTAACCAAAGCTAATGCCTTGGGCAAGTGGCAACTCTTTTGAGTAATTGATGGTATTGGTCTGACGGCGCATATAGAATTTCCACGCATCAGAGCCAGATTCACGGCCACCGCCAGTTTCTTTTTCACCGCCAAACGCGCCGCCAATCTCAGCGCCACTGGTACCGATATTAACGTTGGCAATACCGCAATCACTACCACGGTCACTGAGGAAAGTCTCCGCCTCACGCAAATCATTGGTAAAGACGCATGATGATAGGCCTTGCGGGACATCGTTTTGCATCTCAATGGCTTCGTCAAAGTCTTGGTAGGTCATGACATACAGAATCGGCGCAAATGTCTCACTTCTGGCGACATCGTTTTGCTCGTCAAACTCGACAATGGCAGGCGTTACGTAATAGGCGTTAGGATATTTGTCTGTAAGGACGCGCTCGCCGCCCGTGACCGTGCCGCCCGCTTCTCGCGCCTTTTCCAACGCTGCTTGCATATTATTAAAGCTGTCTTCATCGATCAGTGGCCCGACCAGATTGCCCTCTAGTGGATGACCGATACTAACGGTTTCATAAGCGGACTTGATGCGCGGTAAGATGTCGTCTTTGATAGATTCATGCACAAATAGACGGCGCAATGTCGTACAACGCTGCCCCGCTGTACCAACTGCGGAGAATAAAATGCCGCGTAACGCTAAGTCTAAATCAGCACTTGGTGCCAAAATCATGGCGTTGTTGCCGCCAAGCTCAAGCAAGCATTTACCAAAACGGTTGGCAACTTTTGGCCCGACTTCTCGGCCCATACGCGTACTGCCGGTGGCGCTCACCAAAGCCACATCTTTATGCTCAACCAAGGCGTTACCGACATCGGTTTTACCGAGTAAGATTTGCGATAAATGGTCCGGCGCATCGCCGAATTTGGCCAAGGCTTTTTCAAACAGTGCTTGACAGGCCAAAGCAACGAGCGGGGTTTTTTCTGATGGTTTCCAAATCACCGGATTACCGCAGACGATAGCCAGTGCGGTATTCCAAGACCAAACCGCAACGGGAAAGTTAAAGGCTGAGATGACACCAATCACACCGAGCGGATGCCATGTCTCACGCATGTGATGGCCTGGACGCTCTGACGCAATCGTCAAACCATAAAGTTGACGAGACACCCCGACGGCAAAGTCACAAATATCAATCATTTCTTGCACTTCGCCTAGGCCTTCTTCTTTGATCTTGCCCGCTTCAAATGACACCAGCATACCCAAGTCTTCTTTATGCTCGCGCAGCACTTCACCGAGCAGGCGCACCAGCTCGCCACGTCTTGGCGCAGGCACCACGCGCCATTCTTTAAAAGCTTTTTTAGCATTGGCAATCTTGGTGTTGACCTCATCAACGCTGTCCAAGGTTATGCTGCCAATCACCGAGCCATCAATCGGGCTATTGACGTCAAAATCACCATTTTGATATTGTGCTTCTTTGACGCCCATCGCGGCCATATACTGCTTGATCATAGTCCATCCCTTTTATTAATTTATACTTCCTTGAAGACTTATTAACTTAACTTGCACCCAGCTAAGTTGCAAAATAATTAATTTCGTACTGCCATTCCTTTTTGGAATGCTCATTAATAGTTCCAATTATCTATCACTGTTTTAGATAACACCATTTAAGGCTTTACTATTTAGATTCGCCAAACAGGCTTTGAGACTTTGCGCTTGCAGCGTTTGATAAAGTTCAAGCTCATCGTACACCTGAGCGCCCAAAGCATTCTCAAACGCTTCTTTATTAGTATGAACTTCACCCTTACTTTGTTTGCCGCCGTTTTCATTGCCGTTTTCATTGCCGTTTTCATTGCCGTTTGCACTGTCGTTTGTGCTGTCGTCATGCAGATTGGACTGAAAAATCCCCGCCGCACTGACGGGTAAAAAATCCTCATAAACGACAGGTTCTAGGCGAATCATTTCTTGCTCAAGTAAATCAGTAAGCACTTGCTTTGATATAGAATCATTTATACTTTCTACTTCTAAAGAATCTAGTGTCTGTTCAATGTCAGCAACGACTATATCTGCATCGCTACCAACTGCTTGATAGTAAAAATACGCCAAACCTTCATCATGCAGCGTTTGATAATCATCAGGGAACGCTGCAAATGCACTTTCTAAAACCTGATAATACTCCGAAGCGTTATCGGCATTTGGCGTCACAGCTAACTGGCGGCGAGCTTGGCTAAGCAATTGGTCATACAGCGCTCTGCCTTTGGGTGTTAAAGCCACGCCGCGCTGCTCAATCTCACCAAAGCGCGCAGTATGATGCCCCGTTTCATAGCCGCCGTTAGGATTTTTAAAGCTAACCGCTTCTTCTAACGCTTTAAAACTCGTCTGACGCAATAAAATAGGACATCTCCGTCTCGGTGGCCCTTCTATAATGGCTTTTGGTGGTATGCCTTTTGCTCGCATACCGGCTTGTACCGCATCGATATCTAAGGTTCGAGGCGTCAAATGATTGATATGCGGGCCCTTAAAACCGACGACGTCGGCGATAAGACCGTGTTGGCTTAATAGTTGCTGATAAAGCCCTTTAGACACGGGTGTTTTGTCATGCCAGCGAAAGGTTTCTAATGCTTCTTTGATAAATTGCTTAGCGTCTTCCGCCGTCAACCCGCCCTGCTCCTCAAAGCGCTTAATTAAATTAATAACGTTATCTGTAAAGATAGTGCGCTTATCCAAAGCAGCTATCGCTTCTTGTTTTAATGCTTCATCATCAATCAAATCAAGGCGCAATAGAGAAGTAAAAACGCGAAAGGGACTTTTATTTAAAGACTGCGTGTCAATCGCTCGAAACGCCGTAGAGTGCACAGGCACGCCAGCGGGTGCCAAATCATAGTAGCCAACAGGGTACATGCCCATGACCGCAAACAGCCTACGCATCATGCTCAGCTCAGCGGCGGTGCCCAATCTAATGGCCCCATGACGCTCCATATTTAGCCTATCAATCTCTCCGGTGTGCTCAAGTTGCTGCCTAATTTCAGGCTGCTTATTTAATACTTCAGTATTTACTTCGCTCACCAAATCAATGAGGTCACCATATAACGGCACTTCTTTTTGGTACATCTCTGACATGGCGAGAGAAAAATCGTGGCGAATATCATCGCTATTGATAAAGGTATTTTTCACAAGTATGTATCCTTTTAAATTAAAATATCTTTTTTCGGTAAAAATAGTCGTATCAGAAACTTTTAAAAATTCCCAGAAGCTCACAGCAACTACCGCTTTGGCACTTCATTAGGAATGCTACTTAGCACGCCTTTTAAAATGTCAAGTCCCGCCGTTAGGGTTTCAGGCTCAATCGTGAGTGGCGGCAATAAGCGAATAATATGTCGATGCTTACCACTTGGCATCAACAGCAAGCCCTGCTCGCGCGCTTGTTTTAAGACATGCGCCATCACACTTGGATGCGTGCCATAAGTTGGATGACGCAGCTCGATACCGCGCATCGCGCCAACTCCTGTAAGCCCATATAGCCATGCAGAGAGGTTTTGCTGCTGCCATTCATTGACGGTATTTTCAATGGTGTTGGCATAATGCTTAGCTGATTGCCAGACCTCATCGTCCTGCATGATACCCAAAGTAGCATTTGCCGCCGCACACGCCACTGGATTACCTGAATAGGTTCCGCCCAAGCTCCCTTTTGGCAGACCATTCATCACGCCAGCTTTGCCGACTACCGCTCCAAGTGGTAAGCCGCCGGCGATACTTTTACCGAGCAATAGCAGGTCAGGCTCAACCCCTAAATGCGTAAAGGCAAAAGGCGTACCTGTGCGACCATACCCCGACTGAATCTCATCCATGATGAGTAAGATGCCATGCTCATCACAAAAGCTGCGTAGATATTGGGCAAACGCCGCGGACAGCAGCTGAAACCCACCCTCACCTTGCACAGGTTCTACAATAATGGCGCCGATATTAGCCACATCAGTCTCCACCGCAAATAGACGCTCTAAAGCCGCGATCGCTTGCTGATCGCTGATATCGTTATCAGGACTAGGAAAAGGAATATGGTAGATGCCACCGGACAACGGCCCTAGCCCGCGCTTATAAGGGGCAACCTTACCATTTAAATTAACCGCCGCCAGTGTACGCCCATGAAAACCACCATCAAAGGCAATCACACCAGTGCGCCCAGTCTTCATGCGAGTGATTTTTATGGCATTTTCGGTGGCCTCTGCGCCGCAGTTGGTGAGCATGCCTGCAAGCTCACCTTTAATAGGAATCCATTCACACAGTCTTGGCATAAAGGTTTGGTATGGCAAGTGAGCCGCGGCGTTATAAGCATAATGAATCAGCGACTGCGCTTGAGTGATAATCGCGCTGACGATATGAGGATGGCAATGACCAAGGTTTAAGACCCCAATACCGCCGACAAAATCAATATAGCAACGGTCTTTATCGTCCCAAACGTTGGCATTTTTACCTTTGGTTAATGTCAGCGGATGCACCATCGTAAAGGCATCGGTGACGTTGTATAGCTGCTCCATGGTGGTCTCTTATCTTCCTTGATGAGAGAGTCATTTGAGCAAACTGCTCCACTATCAGCAAACGAATAATAGTTGTGACGCCATTCCTTTTTGTCATTGCCATGCTTATTATTACCATATTTAACTTTAACAAAAAAACCGGCTCAAGGCCGGTGCGTTGCTATCTTTTCAAACGGTACTTTTCAAACTTTGCTTTTACTAACTGTACTTTTTAACCTTGTTAATACCTAAAGGGTTAAACGGTTCATAGTTAAGACTTTCGTAGTTAAAAAGTTCCAATCTGTTTTACATTACAAGATGAAATCCAAGTCTGGCGTAGGCTCCTTTGACTTAGCAAGATAAGCTGAAATCCACTCTACAATGACCTTTATTTTATGCGAGTTGCCCATGGCTAAAGGGTAAGACATATAATAAGCACCCCTGCCTTTTGAGGCATAACGCCATGCTGTCACCAGAGCGCCTGATTGCAGCTCTGGCGCAACCAAACGCAGTGGCACCAGTGCGATACCATAGCCAAGTAATGCCGCCGCAATAGTCGTATGAAAGGTATCAAAGCGCGGGCCGACAAAGGTACCATCGATACGAATATCCTGCAGCCTAAAATATTCATACCAAGCGCTAGGACGTGAGCTAAGTTGTAATAACGTGCAATTATCTATATTGCCTATATCACCCATGCATACGGCTTTGTCTGTTAAATAATCCGGATGACAGACGGCCACATTGTACTCATCAAACAGCTTAATCGACTCCATCGCGCTCCAAATCCCATCGCCATATAAAAATGCCACATCAACGTTTTGATCTTCAGAAAAAAACGGCCCAGCCAGCTCTTTAATCGTTAAATTAATCAGTGGATTCGCTGTACCAAAGCCGTTTAATGCAGGCATCAGCCAGCGCGAGCAAAAAGTTGGATGCGAGACGATTTTCAGCACTTCTGAATTATCACTGTTTGACATCAGACTAGTAGTCGCCGCCTCAATATGTTTGAGGATTTCGAGCACTTCTAAGTAGTAAGTCTTACCAGCGGGCGTTAAAGAGATGCGATGCGGTGTGCGATAAAACAGCGACAGGTTCAGCATTTCTTCAAGCTGCGCGACTTGTTTACTGATAGCGCTTTGCGTCATGTGCATCTCTTGCGCCGCGTTGGTAAAGCTTAAATGCCGCGCCGCCGTCTCAAAACATTGCAGCGCTGTGGTCGAAGGATACCTTCTAAAAGCAAGTGGGGTTTTGATATCGGTTTTCATAACGTATTGGTTCTTTTAGATACTTATAAATTATTTTAAAGAGTATATGATACACAGATTGACAAACCTTTACCTTTATTCACCTGATTTTTTTAAGCTTCTTTATTATATTTAGGCATACTGTCATTTGAATTGTCAGGTATTTTAATTATCAGAGATTTAGGAATAAACCTCTAAACTGGCTAAATCTTATTGTAAGCTGGCAATGAAAAACAATAACAAGGATATAAAAATGAAAATCTCATTAGCGTCTAACATGCTTCAAAACAAACTTTGGATAGCCTTATTAGCCAGTGTCATTGGGCTTAGCGCCTGCAGCAACGAAAGAGAAGATGCAACGGATGTTAGTACAGAGCCTGACACTGCTGACATGACCACGACCAATGACAATGTACAGTCTACTGATACGCAAGCTGACGAAATGGCGCCTGTAGCCACTACGACAGACAACGAGACCTCGACCCCCACGGCAACTACTTCTACAGATACTACCACCACCTCTACTGACGCGACCGAGAATGATGGAGATCAAACCTATTATTCTGGCGTAGATAGTGCAGAAGATGAAGAAAAAGGCGTTGATACTGTGGTTGTTAATGAAAACAATCCAAATCTCGATCAAACACCGGCAGAGGGCGTGCAATAAATTTGGGCTTGGCAAACCGCATCGCTATACGCAATAAATAAACCGCACAGCAACAGAGACATAAAATAAGCGAGACCATCATGGTTCTCGCTTATTTTATGTCTAATATCTTTTATCCAATCATATTAAATAGCTTAATTATCAATCTTTGCGCCTATGCTTTGGCTTAAAGGGTTTGGAGAATTGCAAAATAATAAATCCAACGACTGATAGAATAATGGCAATTTCATAGCGCCCATAGGCGACCGAGATACCGATTGCCGCTGTATTCCATAGCCCAGCAGCGGTTGCCGTGCCCTTTGCACCGTCCTCATTTTTAAAGATAGCTCCGCCGCCAATAAAACCCATGCCGGTAATGATGCCGTACATGATACGAGCTTCTGCGTCAGAGCCTTGATAGATATCCATACCTACCAACATAAAAGCACACGAGGCAATCGTCACCAAAGGAAAGGTTCTGAGTCCAGCACCGTTGTCTTCAAGCTCACGATTGAGGGCAATCGGTAGCGACAATATAAAAGCGATACCGAGCTGAAAGGCATGATAGGTTAAAATCTTCAGACTGATATCAAATGCAAACATAGCTATCACCTAAAAGTCCGTTTAAATGGTCATCAATTGTATTTAAAACCCAGTCTCTTCAGACTAAGCTAAAAACCGATTTCCTATCAAATATTTTATACTATATAAAGATATTACAAGAACTAATCCTAAAGCTAAATAACATTTAGTGAAGAAAGGTAAGTTTTAAATAATAGTTACGCAAATTCATCAATCCATAAATTGAATAATTACGAGCAAAGTACTGTAATAGTTTAAGTGAATAGTGGTTGTTTTTATTTTACGAGCTTTAATAAAGAAAAGGAGGCAGGCGTGACCGATAGTTGTGCAAAATTACTCGCTGATAAAGGACTGACGGTGGTCTTTATTGAAAGCGCGACCGCGGGCTACTTAGCGCATCGCTTTTCTGTCAGTCCATATTCTGGCGATGTATTGATGGGTGGCTTGGTGTGTTATGACGTTTCGATAAAAAAGCAGGTATTAAAAGTACCTAGCCAATTAATTGAGGATTGTACGCCTGAGTCGTTAGAGGTGACACGCGAGCTGGTCAGCAAAGCCAAAAAATTGTTTGAGGCCGACTTACATGTTGCCTGTACGGGACTACTAAAGCCCGGCGGCTCTGAAACTGAAGAAAAACCCGTCGGCACGTTTTTTTATTGTATCGGCTATCAAGGCGAGATTTATGATTTTCGCAGCCTGTGCCACGGCGCTCCTGAGCAAAAGCTACGCAGTATAAACAGCCTTATTTGCAAAAGTATTATCGAGGTGGTCACCAGTCATACTGCTTAATTTACAAACTTGGTATTGAGCGCTTTTGCCCATCCTTTTGACTGATGACAGCGATAGCAGACTTCATCTAGCATTGTGATATTCTCGATATAACCGCAATGCATACAGGCATAAGGTTGTCCCTTTTCTAACACTTTTGCCGCCTGAAATTCTTTAGGAAAAATAGGTAGTCCATACTGCGTTTTCTCAGGCTCAAATAATAACACGCTAAAATCACCATCTGTTTCGAGCAACCCTACTTGAACTTGGCCTAAATGACGCACGCCTTTTTGGCGCATTTCTGAAAAGAACTCATCGTGCGACATTTTGCCCTTTTTGACGTCCTCTAAGACCAATAAACCATCCTCGACAATACAAGTCGGCTTACCTTCTAAGATAAGCTCAAAAATTTTGTACCTTGTCGAGCACCAAGTAAAAAACCGATAAAGTAGCAAGACAATACTCATAATAAGCACTGCTTGAATCAGCGGCAAATCTTCTGTAAACATCGGGTCGCCTGCGATAGAGCCCAATGACAAAATAATGGTTAATTCAAAAATAGAGAGTTGGCGGATGCCGCGCTTGCCCGTAAAGCGTAATAATAAAATAATCAGGCAAAACATGATGATGGTACGTATGGCGATTTCTGCCGCAAAAGACCATGTGGTGTCATAAATAAAAATACTGAACCAATCCATGTTATTTTTCCATTATTCTTTTTTATCGTGTTATTTTTTTATCGTGTCATTTCTCTAAGTATGAGTATATTAAAAAAACGACTGCTCCGCTGTATAGCGCGTTTGTTATTGCTGTATAGGCTTGTAAAATTTTTAATTAAAAAAGGCTGCTAACGCTGTGGTAAATATAGCGCTAACAACCTTGTGAATTGACAGTATGACTAATTTGATCTGATTAAGATTTCTTGTCTAACATCACTTAACATTGCTTAACTGGGCTTACGTGCCAACATGGTAGTAAACTGTAATTGCGCGCCGTTATGCATGGTGCCGACGTCTTCATTATATTTAATCAACTCCCAGCCCTGATACATGTCGCGTAATTGCCCTTCGTTTAGAGTAAACGGGAAATTAACCGGACATGGATAGGCTTGAGTGTTCATAGCACAAACAATCAAATTATAACCACCAGCCAGCGTATGCGCCTGCATATCGGCAATGACAGCGTCAACGCGCGCGGGATCAAGGAACATCAGGGTCACCGTACAGCTGATAAAACCATAATCGGCATCAAGGCTGGCACGATTGATATCGTACACTTCGGCTTTGAGGTTTGTAAGTCCTTCTTGTTCAACAATGTCTTGTAGCATATTGATAGCGCTAGGATTGGCATCTATCGCCGTCACATTAAACCCAAGTTGGTTAAGATATAAAGCATTGCGCCCATTTGAGCAGCCCATATCGAGCGCAGCGCACGGCTCAATAATCTGGCACGCTTCTACGACTTCACTATGAGCAGGATTCAAGCCGTAGCGGCTATTGAGATCAACGGTCATGGCAACCTCTTATATGTAATTGAGAGATTTTATCATAGCACTAATGACAATCGATGAAAGCGGCAGGAAAAACCACCACGTCATCTTTTTCTTGCCAGGGCGCAAACTTGGTCATCGCTTGCAAAAAAAGTGGATGGTTGAGCCAGTCTTGTAGCCAGCGCTGCAAATTTGGATAAGGTAAATCGTAAAAAACCTTGCGATTCACATGCGCAAATTGACGGACAAACGGCATGATACCAATATCAGCGATGGTTATACTCTCTCCTAGTAAATAAGGATTTTTGATTAATAACTCCTCTAACATTTGTAAAAAATCTTCACCTCGTTGTCGATACTCTGCTTGGCTCATATCGAGATGGCGGTCGGCGTATTTATAGCGATCGAGCCAATATTTAAACTCATTGTCGTTTTTATCAATCAGCGCATTTGCTTGCGGCAAAGTCTGGGCAGCAAGCAACCCTTGCGCATCTTGCTGTTCAAGCGCCCATGTCATTATCTCTCTACTCTCTTCAATCACTGTGCCATCTAAAAGCTGCAAAACAGGCACCGTGCCTTTTGGGCTAATCGCTAGCATTTGCGGCGGCTTATTTTTTAATGTTATCTCGCGCAGTTCTACCTGTCGCCCCGCAAACAACAACCCAAGACGGGCGCGCATGGCATAAGGACAGCGACGAAAAGAGTACAGACGAGGATAAGAGGAAATCGAAGGAGTCATAGAGAGGTTTCGCAGTTTGGTTAATCTTTATCGTTTTAAGCTTAAAAGTTATTAAGTATAGCTTGGCTTATCATAACAATGACCACACTTGCCTTCAATGGTAGCCTCGAACCTTAAGAGTTTACGCGCGACAAAAAAGCCTCGCTATCATAAAAGGATAGAGAGGCTTATGTTTAAGATAATGTTTAGTTTGACGTTTAACTTATAGGATTGTAAAGATGGTTCTTTGAAATTATAGAATAAATATCGCTTAGGCTATTACACACTTTTAGATTTTGGTAAGTCGTACTCGATTCTCTCGACTTCTTTATCTTGCAGTTCCATAATCAAGCAATAGCCTTTTATAGCGCCATCGTACGGCACGTTAGATCCACGCTCTTGATAATGCGTGCGGATACGCTCTTTAATAATACTTTTACGCGCCATTTCATCCAGTTTGGCAAATCCGCTTGGCAAATCTACCTGAGTCCAAAGTGCAGCGGCCCAACGAGACAGCCAATTGGCGTTGTCATCAAACTTAAAATCAACATTGGCTTGCAGGCGATATCGAGGTTGCGGCGCAGTACCCTGTGCTATTTCATCTTTAATCTGAGCAATATCTTCTGCAAATGGCTCATAAGGCAAATCGAGTACCGAAAATAACTTTGCTAAAAACTCATCGGCGCTAAAATATTTATCCATATAGCTGCCGTCAAGGCCAAGATGCTTATTGGACAGCACATGACGCAGGCGTTCGCAAGCAGGCATGGTATGCTTTAGTGGGTAACCCATGGTTTTGACAATATATTGCGCGCGATATTCTAACGTATCTATTTGCGCGATGACGTATTGTGCGAGAGGATGGCACGGCTGAAAACGGCGGGTAAATTTGGATGGCTGGGCAGATTGGCTCATGATGATGAAGACCTTATATTCCTATAACTCCGACGAAAAAGTATAAAATCAGGCACAAATGAGGATGTCGGAGTACAGGCTCATGCGCTTTACCAGGATTGTTTTATATCGTGCTGGAAGTTGCAAGGTTTGTACGCTGCCACCAATTGCAATCATGATGATTTGCAATAAATGACGAGGACAAAACTGTTAAACCCACGATAGTTTATTCAATGATGATAGCACATCAGCCCATAGAAAATAAATACGCGATCATGACTTCTTTTTAATCAGCAAATATCCTAATCTTCACCATGATACGTCGCCTCATCCATCCAAACGATAGGGTCTTCACACAGATGTACCAAGTGATACCAAATATCACTACTGCGAGCGATACGGTGATGACCGCCGTCAAAATAATCGACTTCCCAGCTATCCGGCAGATTAACCAAAGTTCGCCTAGCGACCGCCACATCCAAGCTTTCATCGTCGACTTCTACCATCACTCGCATCATCTCAGTATTTGAGGTCGGAAACGACAATTTCATATCGGCTACGGCGGGAATACGGTCCGCTAAAACATCACTTGGATAAATACACGGCGCAATTAAGAGCGCCCGCAAGTTATATTTATGGGCAAAATGATTGGCAAACCAAGCGCCAAGCGAATGCCCTGCCAACACCACGCGTGGATACTCTTGCATTTTTTCTTGAATTAAAGCATCGTAAATCTCAAAAATTTCTACAAAATTTTCGCGGTAATTGACCGTTTGACAATATTTCGGCTCGCGCTTGATACACGTGTATTTACTGGTCTCGCAACTTGAATCGAGACCATGGAAAAACAGTAAAAACGTGTCGTTATTTTCGATAGGAAACATCATAGCTTTCTCCTTTTATCATTATTTTTTAGTATTATTTTTAATAATTTTATCTATTGTTTAAACCGCTTTTTGATTGGCAATTTGCGCTTGGTATAAACACAAAATCTCCTCACAAGCCTGCATTGAGAGATTCTTTGCAAAGCCCTTACCAAACCAAAAATCATAAACCGCTTGGATAATGGATTTTACCGCCTCAGCATCTTTTGGTTTTTGCGCTGTTAATTTACGCGCAATATCTTTTGCTTGAATATCGGACTCATTGTAGGGCGCACTCCAGCCTACAAAATAGCGATAGAGCACATCATTAATAGCCAAGATAAATATAGCGTCAGCCACGCCATACTGTTCAATAAATTGCTCTAACATCGAACAGCGCTCGTCATAGAGTAAAGGCTCTATCGGCATCTCATTGCGCTCAGTCACATACTCACTGCTCACTACGTGCGAGGGCTTGCTAAAATCCTCCCACAGCAATGGATAAGATCCGCCAATTCCGCCCTTCTCCACCACATTAAAGCGCCAAATGCCATAATGCGTATCAATGCCTTTGGTATCAATGCCCTTATAAGGCACATCGATAAACCACTGCATCAGCGCATCGCTATCATAAATGACATGCGTACTGCCAATACGCACCGCTTGTTTCGGTAAAACGTCCGTATATAAACAGTCGATATCATCGCTATAAAGTTTTACTTTTTCTACGTTTTCAGCACTGACATCACCGAGCTTAGCCCTTGCCTCACCTATGTTTCGGCACAGCCGAAACGGCGCGACAAAGCTCAAGGTATCATCGGTATTATTGACAAAATATACATCATCTTCATAATTGTTTATCGGAACCGTCTCAAGATAAAACAATGGGCTTTTACGTACGCGCCCTTTCTCATCATTCGCCAGTGCCGTCATTCCAGACAGTTTTGCGCCATGCGACCACTGCATATCGTCTATACGTTTTTGCTCAAATTGATAGGTTAACTTTGTCATCGTCATATCCTTATTATTTTGATTTTGGTTTGTTCGTTGCAGTATTTTTCGTACTTTTTTCTTGCTTTCTTATTTTTTGGGCTTTGTTAAGCGCAATTTTAAGCCAGCCGAGTCTGTTCGCCATTTGCTTAAATGACGTTATTGGCTATAAAATTAGTGAAGTTAATTGGTTTTAGAATGTAAGATTGGGTGTTTTTTATAATTGTTTAGCCGTAGTTTCTCATTATCGTCGCGCTATTTTTTAGCGTTATTACGCTTAAAAAAATAATATTAACAAGCTTTTTTCTGTTCAGTTTTTCTGATTTTTAATCAATATTTTTTTGGGGGTTTAGGTTTGGATTTGTGCAGGCGTGATTGTTTAGGATTAAACGAAAATAACATTATTAAAAATGCTTGCTAAAGACAACTCAGTTAAAAAGTGAAGCGTTGCGCCCCGAGGGTTAACGGTTTGTCCTGTTATTTTTGCCTGACTCAATAACTATAATATAAAAGCTGATGAAAATAAAGCGACTAAAAAACCGTGCGACAACCGCTGTCGCCCAATCACTTATCACTAGGTTTATCACTAAATCTATCATGAAGCTTATTATTTATTGAACGCCAATCTCAACTTATCGTAGGCTTTTGGTTTTTATAGAATTTAAAATTCTAATTGTTTTAACTGAAATTTTAAAAACTAAGCAAACCAATACCTTAGAAAAACAAGTTGAGAGTGGGGTATTTATTGAGCTAATTTGTATAAAAAACCCCATAAGCTGTATGCAACTTATGGGGTTATCTTTTGCCAGATGATTAATCACATCTCTAACGTCTAGCAAACCATAGACTAGCGTTTAATAAATGAATTAACGCTCTAAATGCAGATACTGCATATGACATTCGTACTGGTGCAAGATATCCACCAGCACTTGCTCTTTGGTATAGCCAACCAAATCATACTCTTGCGAGCCATCACTTAAAAACACCTCAGCACGGTAATAAAACTCGGCCTGCTTACTGGAAGTATTAAGGGTAAAGTTTGGTCGCTCAGCTTTGATTAGATTGACTTCATATATAAAGTCATCTTCATCACCATGCCCGACGCGCAGTTTTACCCCATCTATCTGACCGTCATCTTCGTCGGTTGCAGCATCGATATTTTTACCAATACTGGCCAAATTTCGGATATCCAGTGAGGTTTTAAGACCGCCTGCTTTTAGCTCGTTTTCTACCTCAATCATGGCAGGCTTAACGACCGTCTGTAAAAAGCGTTCGACTTGCTTGTGACTGGGGAAGCTGACGATACGCTGCAAGCGCGCTTTCCAGCCTTTACCGCTATCGAGCACGTTTGCCGTGCCAACCGTACTGGCTTTGCGCTTGTTGCCCTCTTCTTTTAGTGATTTCCACATAGCCATCATGTAAAGCAGCAAAATAAGCGAGAACGGCAGACCAGCAATGACGGAAACCGATTGTAGCGAAGTAAAACCACCCGCAAACAATAAACCTAAAGTAATCAAACCTGTGGCTGCTGCCCAAAACAGACGTAACCAAACAGGCGCGTCGGTATCATTGGTCATGCCTTTTGAGCTTAGATTTGCAAGCACTAAAGCGCCTGAGTCAGCAGACGTCACAAAAAATATCAGGCCAATAAATACGCCTGCCAATGAAAAAACATCGCTATAGGGGAAGTATTCAAACAAGGCAAACATACCCATCGCGGCGTCATTGACGGCGATTTCACCGAGCTCAGTTGCGCCATTGGCGACCAAATCTATCGCTGAATTACCAAAGATGGAGAACCACGCAAAAATAAAACCAAGCGGGATAAACATCACGCCAAAGACAAACTCACGCAAAGTGCGACCGCGGCTAATACGCGCGATAAACAAACCGACAAAGGGCGCCCAAGCGACCCACCATGCCCAGAAAAATATCGTCCAACCTGACTTCCAATCAGCGCCAGCGCTGCCATCATAAGCATAGACATCAAAGGTTTTAAAAATAATCGTTTGGAAATATTGCCCAATATTTTGGGTAAAGGTATTGAGCAAATAAACCGTATTACCTAGCACCAATATGGCCAATAGTAGCAATATCGACGACAACATATTAAATTCGGATAAACGGCGCACACCTTTTTCAACGCCGGTCATGGCAGAAATAGCGGCAGCAACAACCACGCCTAAGATAATCAGGCTCTGCACCATTTTGCTCGATTCGATACCGAAAACATGTGTCAAGCCTGCGTTGGCCTGCAATACCCCAATACCTAAGCTGGTGGCGATACCCATCAAGGTACAGACGACGCCAAAGGTATCAATACCATCACCAAGCCAGCCTCTGATTAAGCGCTCACCAAATATCGGTGTCAGCGGTGAACGTAGCGCGAGTGGCATGTTTTTACGATACGCAAAGTACGCCAATGCCATACCAATGAGCGCATAAATACCCCAACCATGAAGACCCCAGTGTAAAAAGGTTTGCGACAGCGCTTCACGCATCGCTTCAGCACTGGCAGGCTCTAAGCCCGTATGCGGCGTGAGATAATGCATCAACGGCTCAGAGGCACCAAAGAATAATAAATCAATCCCGATACCGGCGGAGAATAGCATCGCCGCCCATGCTAAAAAAGGAAACTGAGCTTTTTCGTGATCTTGTCCCAGCTTGATATCGCCGTATTTGGAAAAACCAACAAACAAAGCGAAAATACTATAAGCGGCAACCACCAGCATATAATACCAGCCAAAACTCTCTGATACCCATGCCATACTGGCGCTTAATAATGCCTCACTATAATCTGGCAAGGCAATCGTCCAGATAATTAATAAAATAGAAATAATAGCTGAACCTAAAAAAACCGTCTTATTTAGAGTCAGGGGTTTCGTCGCATCTTCTGATGGCGAGCTGTACATAAAAGACCTCAATCGGTAAATGAAACAGGGTCTGATATTGCTTTGTCCGTCATAGTCTTATGAAACTTAAACTCATAAGGTATTTATCACCGCATGACGCACAAAGCAGTACCAATTAATAAAAACTGAAAGATAAACGATTAGAAAAACAGCGACGCAAATGCTAAGTAAATTTAACCTCAACGGTTTTCATCTCTATAAACATATGCGCTGATAAAAAAGACCTTTACTACGAAAGGCCTTTTGATAGAAATGGACTTATATTATTTATTGTTTATTAGTTCGCGCAGTTGCCTAAATACTCGTTTAGGCATTCATTTAAAAAGGCGTTTAAACGACAGAGTTATAAACGCGCATCGGCTCGGCTCTGAGCGGTGCACCATTGGCGACATAATAATCTGCTGTTGAACGTGGCAACTGCACACCGCGCATCTTATCGACGATTTTTTCAGCAAGCATAATGGTGGTTGCGTTCAAATTACCACTGATGATATTTGGCATAATCGACGCATCGACCACGCGCAAGCCATCGATACCGTGCACTAGCCCTTCACCATTGACTACCGAATCATTACCCTCACCCATCGCACAAGTACATGATGGGTGGTAAGCCGTCTCGCTATGGTTGCGGACATACTCATCCAACTGCGCATCGGTCACCAGATCATCAGTTGGCGCAATGGCGCGGCCGCGATACGGGTCAAGCGCTGGTTGATGCATAATCTCACGAGTGATACGCATCGCCGCGCGAAACTCTTGCCAGTCCTGCTCATGCGACATATAGTTAAATAAAATGCTTGGATGCGCGCTTGGATCTTTTGAAGTTAGCTTGACACGCCCACGACTTGGCGAGCGCAATGAACCCACATGCGCTTGGAAGCTATGCGCTTTCACCGCGCTGCGGCCGTCATAACGCACGGCCAACGGCAAGAAATGATACTGAATATTAGGATGGGTAAACTTCTCATCGGTACGGATAAAACCGCCGCCCTCAAACTGATTTGACGCCCCAAGTCCGGTGCCATTAAACAACCATTCCGCACCAATCGCTGGCTTATTCCACCATTTATTGGCAGGCGCAATTGAGACCGGTAGCTTACATTCATACTGCATATACAGTTCTAAATGGTCTTGTAGATTATTACCAACGCCCGGCAGCTCTAAAATCTCGTTAATACCCAAATCTTTAAGCCATTGACCAGGGCCAATGCCAGAGCGCTGCAACAGTTGCGGCGAGGCAATCGCACCCGATGAAACAATCACTTCGCGAGACGCATAGAATTTTTTGATTTGACCTTGATGCTCAACTTTAACACCGACCGCACGCTTACCATCAAAGAGAATCACATCAGTCAATGCACCCGTTAAAATAGTGATGTTACTGCGCGGTTTGGCACGGTCAAGATAACCACGCGCGGTGGAAGCACGGCGACCATTAGGTGTCACAAAACGATCCATTGGCCCAAAGCCTTCTTGCTGATAGCCGTTTAGATCCTCTGTACGCGGATAGCCAGCTTGCACGCCCGCTTCAATCATCGCTTCAAACAGCGGATTGACGCCTGGTTTTGAAGTAGTCATTTCAACTGGACCACCGACGCCATGATAGTCATTTTCGCCTGCATCGCAGTTTTCTGACTTTTTAAAGTAGGGTAAGCAGTCGAGATACGTCCAGTCCTCTAAGCCTTTGATTTTGGCCCAATCGTCAAAATCGAGCGCATTGCCTCGGATATAGCACATCCCATTAATGAGTGACGAGCCGCCAAGCCCTTTACCGCGACCACAATCCATGACGCGGTTATTCATATAGGGCTCAGGGTCGGTTTTGTAGCCCCAGTTATAAGTGGTGCCTTGTAGCGGCATCGCGAGCGCCGCTGGCATCTGCGTGCGAAAGTCTAAGCGATGGTCTGGACGACCCGCCTCTAATAGCAACACCTTAATGTTGGCATCTTCGGTCAAGCGCGTGGCTAGCACGTTGCCTGCTGAGCCTGCGCCGACGATGATGTAGTCATATTCAGGTGTGGTTGATGTCATAAAACGCTCCATAAAATTAAAAATATCCATCATTTCATAGCAGTAAGGCGGCGCGAAAAGGAAAAATCATTCCTCAAGCCTTAACCTTACTGTTTAAAAATTTTTACCGTACAATTGTTTAAAATACCGATTCAAACTTGCCAAGCTCTACTTGGATAGATTTGGTCTGAGTATAGTGTTCAAGGGCTTCGATGCCGTTTTCGCGGCCAATACCAGAATGCTTATAACCGCCAACTGGCATTTGCGCAGGCGACTCGCCCCACGTATTTAGCCAGCAGATACCCGCCTCTATCTGCCCGATGACGCGATGCGCGCGGGTCAAATCTGCGGTTACCACTCCTGCCGCCAAACCGTACTCGGTATCATTAGCACGGCGAATCACTTCTTCTTCGCTCTCGTACGTCAATATCGACATGACTGGACCAAATATTTCCTCACGAACGATGGTCATATCATCGCTGCAATCGCTAAACACCGTCGGTGCAACGAATGCACCTTTAGCAAGCTCACCTGCCGTGATACGTTCACCGCCAGTCAATAGGCGTGCACCACTAGCTTTACCTTGCTCGATATAGCCAAGCACTCGCTCCATATGCGGGAAGCTAACCAATGGCCCCATATTGATGCTCTCATCCATTGGGTCGCCTAATTTGATACGCTTAACACGCGTCAAAATGGCTTCTTCAAACTTGGCTTGTAAGGTTTTGGGGATAAATACACGCGTGCCATTAGTACAGACCTGACCGGTACTATAAAAGTTCGCCATCATGGCGATATCAGCAGCGGTATCGATATCGGCATCGTCGAAAATGATCAATGGTGATTTACCACCAAGCTCCAAGGTTACGTCTTTAAGCGACGATGATGCGGCGCTTGCCATGACTTTTTTACCTGTTGGCACGCCGCCTGTGAATGAGACTTTGGCGATATCAGGATGCTGGGTTAGCGCTTCGCCAACTTTATAATCCCCTTGCACGACGTTAAAGACGCCGTCTGGTAAGCCTGCTTCGGTGAAGATTTCTGCCAGTTTTAGTGCCGTTAACGGTGTGACTTCTGAGGGTTTAAAAATCATCGCATTACCAGCAGCCAATGCTGGCGCTGCTTTCCACATCGCAATTTGAATCGGATAATTCCACGCACCGATACCTGCTACCACGCCGAGTGGCTCGCGGCGGGTATAAACAAAACTGCTATCACGTAGTGGAATCTGACGACCCTCTAACATTGGTGCAAGACCCGCATAATACTCAACGACATCAGCACCAGTGACGATATCGACATACTTGGTCTCAGAAAGCGCTTTACCCGTGTCTTTGGTTTCGAGCAATGCTAATACATCATTACGCTCGCGCAATATCGCAACTGCGTTTAATAAAATCCGGCCACGCTCAACCGCGGTCATCGCTGCCCACACTTTTTGACCTTGTTGCGCGGCTTTTACCGCCTCATCGATTTGCTCAGTCGTCGTTTGTTGAATGATAGCTAACACTTCACCTGTCGCTGGGTTGATATCTTCGAAAGTTGATAAAGAATCATCGACCGCCAAATAGCGACCATTGATATAAGCGGTCTGTGTTTGTGTTAAGTCGATAATATCTGTTAAGTTATTTATGATTGTCTGAGTAGCTGTCATAAGTTTTCCTTAGGGCGACGGGTTCGCTTTATAAAAAAGCTTTTTTATAAAGTCTTAAAAACAATGTCGTCATGGATTAAAGGTGAAAAATAAAAGTGGTTTGTATGCATTTTTAAGCGTCAAAGTCACGCTGCGTCATAGTTATCAAGCGTGTACGTATTGAGGCTTTGTCCGAGATATCGATACCCGAAAAGTCAGAGAGCCAAATTCCATCAGCAACCAGACGCACCATACATAGCGTTTCGGTATTGTCCGTGGCAGCGTGTTTTTTTAGCTGCTCGTTTGACCATTCAGCCCAGCGTTCGCGCAGCATCCTATCTCCTAGCATCAAGACATATAGCGTGGCTTGGCTATTAAACTCGGCTTGACCTTTTTCGCCCAAACTGATGGTGGCATCGATATAAGCGCGGGTAAACGAGCCGTAGCTGACCGGATCTTTTGCCATCGCTTGATTGACTTCCGCCTCAAACTTAGCCATCGCGTCATAAAACACCTCTAAGATGAGCGCGTCCTTGGTGGCAAAATGATGCATCACCCCGCCTTTGGTCACGCCGACGGCATCGGCTACCGATTGGAAGGTCACTTTAGACAAGCCCTGCTCCAAAGTGATGCGCGCTGCTTCATCAAGCAGCGCCCGCCGTATAAGCTCTGGCTGTTTTTTACGTTTATGAGCGTTTTGAGTTTCCATTTTTATCTCGATATTAGCGCGTCAGTTTAACTAAAAGTAAATTTGGCTTTAAAAGAATGTGTTTTATTAATACAGAAGGAAAAACAGTTTTTGATAAAGAAACCGTACAGTCGGTATTTTACAGAAATAAAGCAGCAATGTGAAGGGCAGATATGAACCGAGGAGTTACAGAACATTATTTTAATAATTTTCTGTATTTTATAGCTGATTATATGTAAAGGGTGTCAAAGCTATTTTTCAGAAAAATAGTTCTGACGCCTTTTTTATAGTGAAGCAGTAGCCTATAAACCATTAAAGTCGCTATTAATAATTGCTAAATCTACGTTTGCGTACTATTTTTCTTCTACTTTAGCGCCAATGACTTTAGACAGGTGACCAGTTTTGAGATAAACCGTAGCACCGTGTATGCCTGCTTTTATTTGCAGTTTTTCACCCACTGGCAAACGTAGCCAACTACCGCGAGTATAGGTTTTAGCGTCATCTGTAAGTTCAGTATCTATCAGCTCACCATCTAGCACCAGTATCTCAGCGCCGCCTTTGATTGCATCGGTAAATATTGTGTCGATAAATACTGTGTCGGTAAATAGGGCTTCATTGGCCTTTAAACGCTGTAAGCTGACCTGTTCGCTGTCATCTGAAAATAAATGACAGACCTCACGATTGTGCTGTGTTTGCCAATTTGCCCCATCGTTCGTATCGATAGCAACATAACGTGTCTCAGTGGCTGGCATTTGCCAAAGTTTGACAAAAATAACTGCGCCCTCTTTACTATACGGCTGATGGCCAGAATTTGGTGGATTGCGTAAGTACCAACCTGCTGGATAATCGATATTATCTGCCGAAAAAGTTCCCGATAAAACCAAAATCTCTTCGCCGCCTGGATGCATATGATGTGGAAAATAGGACTCAGGCGCATAGCGGACGATACTGGTGGCACGGGCTTTTTCTGCGCCGACGCGGTCGAGCATGACACGCTCGACGCCGTTTTGCGGTGATGGCACCCATTGATAGTGTTCGGGTGCCAATGCTGCACGGCGAGTAAAATCTGCATTAATCAGCATAAAATAGTTTCTCGAGTTTAGATTTAATGCTGTAGATTATCCTCTGATTTACAGCGGCTGACAAACAAGACCCTGTTCTTATTATTAAAAAATCGTATTTACGCGGCTCAAAGTAAGTTTGTAGCGGATAAACGCTTAGGGCGTGTTGAACATTCATAATTTGAGCCAGATATAAGCACAAGCAAGAGCGACTGTATTTTCATAACTCTGCTTGAGCTTATCAAATCTGGTGGCAACCGCCCTATACTGTTTTAGTTTGGCGAAAGCATTTTCTACTAGATGCCTCGCTTTATATAAGTCCCAGTCCATATGGTCGTTAGAAGACTGAGTATTTCGTTTTCGAGGGATGTTATCCCGTGTCCCTGCTTGTTCAATATGCGCTCGTAGTGCATCAGAATCATAGCCTTTATCGGCACATAAAACCTCTGTGTTGCTCAAATTAACTTTGTCTACTAAGTCAGGTGCGACTTTAACGTCGTGGGTCGTGCCATCTGACAAGATAAAGGTAATCGGATTGCCATGCGCATCTACTGCCAAGTGAATCTTGGTCGCGCGTCCTGCCACACTTTTACTAATGGATTGTAGGTTCTCATTGCCACC
>NZ_JACSQR010000026.1:0-36902 GCF_014836505.1 Psychrobacter communis | reverse complement strand
TTTAGCCTGGCTAAAGGCAAGAAGCTGACCATCGACGTGTGGGATAGCTATAATCTAGCACTCTACACCATCAACACCTGTGAGCTTGTGCAAGACAGTCGCGGCCACTGGTATGCCTGTATCACCATTAAAGAGTACCCAAAAATTGAGTGCGGTACAGGCGAAACTGGTATTGATTTAGGTTGCAGGGACTCAGCAACGACAAGTAATGGTGAGGTACTAAAAACCAAAGTCACGCAGCAATACGCTAAAAAACTAGGCATTGTTCAAAGAGCCAAAAACAAAAAACGGGTTAAGGCCATTCACGCCAAGATTAAAAATACACGCCAAGACTTGATTCATAAATTTACCACCAACCTTACCAAGACTAATAAAATAATCATCATTGGCAAACTTCAATCAAAATCATTCACTAGGGGCAAACTCGCCAAGTCCGTCTATGATGCAGGTTGGTTTGAGATAAAGCGACAACTGGACTACAAATGCGCGAACGCAGGTTGCCACTATATCGAAGTAAATGAAGCGTACACCACCCAAACCTGCTCGTGTTGCGGCTCACGCCAAAATAGTCCGAAAGGTAGGACGGGTCTTGGAATAAGAGAATGGCTTTGCGAGTGCGGTGTCACTCATGACCGTGATATTAATGCGGCAAAGAATATTCTTGCGCTCGGGCTTGAGCGTCTAGTAGTAGGAATCCCCTCACTTTAGGGAGGAGAGGAAGTCAAGGCTGTTATTCCAAACCTATAAGTCAGAGTAAAAGGATAAATACGATTATTATCGTTGTAGTTTTGCTTTTATAAGCGTTGAGTTATGAAAAACGGGACAAACTTCGTTATACTCAAAATCTGAACCTTTTCTATTATTGGCATTTTGATAACTTTGGCATCTTGATAACTATTGCTACCTATTTCGTCGCTCGTTTTGTTTAGCGACTTTTCATTTTTGTATTTAAGGCTGTAACATGACCGTTACTCAAACTTCTAAACCTTTTGAACCTATTATTACCTCGTTATTGGATAACGACTTATATAAATTTACTATGTTGCAAGCCATGCTACATCAGTTTCCGCAGACCCATGGCGTTTATCGTTTTCGCTGCCGTAATAACGAAGATACGCTGTATCCATTGGCGGATATCAAAGACGATTTAGAGCAACAGCTAGACAGCTTGTGTGAATTGCGATTCTTAGAAGATGAGCTGGAGTATTTACGCGGATTGCGCTTTATGCGTTCAGACTTCGTTGATTATCTAGAATTGTTTAAGTTAAAGCGCCGTTTTATCACCGTTAGCACCGACGAAAAAGGCCGCTTGTTTATTGACATCGAAGGGCCGATGATTCAGGCAATGTTTTTTGAAGTATTTGTCCTAGCCATTGTGAATGAGCTATATTTTAGTGCTTTATCAAATGCCAGCGTCATTGAGGAAGGGCAGCGTAGGCTAGATGAGAAAGTTGAGTTATTGCACCAATATGCCGTAAAGCAGGAAAGATATGATAATAATACACCGCCACTTATCGTCGCCGATTTTGGTACTCGTAGACGTTTTAGCAAAGTCTGGCAAGCGCATGTGGTTGAGACTTTACATAACGCTGAACCGAAAATCGTTAGCGGTACATCAAACGTTTATTTAGCAAAAAAACTCGGCATGACGCCGATAGGAACGATGGCACATGAGTTTATGCAGGCATTTCAGGCATTGGATGTGCGTTTGCGTGATTCACAAAAAGCGGCACTTGAAGCGTGGGTACATGAATATCGTGGTGATTTGGGTATTGCGCTGACCGACGTCGTTGGGATGGATGCATTTTTACGCGACTTTGATTTGTATTTTGCCAAGCTGTTCGATGGTCTGCGTCATGACAGCGGCGACCCGTATGTTTGGGGTGATAAGGCCATTGCGCATTATAAGAAATTAAAAATAGACCCAAGAACCAAGATTTTGACCTTTAGTGATGGATTGGATTTAAATAAGGCGTGGAATTTACATCAATATTTTAAAGGTCAAATAAGAACCAGCTTTGGCATTGGCACCAATTTGACCAACGATATGGGTATCACCCCGATTAATATCGTCCTAAAATTGGTTGAGTGCAATGGGCAGCCAGTTGCCAAATTGTCAGACAGCCCAGGCAAGACCATGATCAATAATGATACCTATCTTGCCTATTTGCGCCAAGTCTTTGAAGTCGATGAGCCAGAGTAAAATTGGTTTAACTTAAATGTCGCTTTTCTCGATGCTATCTTCTTCGGCGAAAGCGGCATCTAATGCTTGCTGCACGGCATTAATACGAGTTTCGCAAACACGATAAGCGGCAATCGACTCTTCCACTGTCGTCATCAGATTATCGATATCAGGCTCGTCTTGTTGCTGTAGTTCAGCGGCATTGGTTTTTAAAATATCATAAGCTGCCTTAAAGGTCTTTGGGGCGGCTTTTTTACGTTTGCGAGTAGGGGTTGTCATAAGGTTTCCTAACTTTAAAATAAAGTCTTTGATTAAGTTGAATGGGCGGTAGGTTGTATTTCTTACTTATCAATATTTACATCAATAATCTGTGCTTTTGCTTTACCATCTTTTAAGACGATATGTAGCGTTTGCTCAGCATAAAGTTGCATACTGCTGGTTAGTATTTTTTTATCTTTTGCATCAGTCAGCATGGTATAGCCTTGCTTAAGCACACGAGAAGGACGATGCAAGAGCACAATATCGCGCAGATATTCGCTATCACGTCGTGCTTGTAGCAACTGCTGCTGGGCATTATGTATAATCGTCTTTTTTTGGTTTTGGCTATAACTTGATGCAATGGTTAATTGCTGATAAGCAGAGTTTTGAGTTTGGACTCGCAGCTCACTGGTTCGTCTGGCTGCTTGTTTGACTTGGCGCTGGGCACTTTGCTGAATACTCTGCCAAGCATAATCACTGTCTTTTTGCAGGGCGGTCAATTGACCAATCGTTTGCGACTGAATGTGACTCAACTGGCGTGACGTTTGTTGCTCAGCGATATTCAGTTGACGCTGCGCTGCTTGTTTGATTTGCGCTTGGTATTGCAGGGTTTGCGTGACGAGCTGGGCCAAATGCGTCATGATAGCAGCAATCACTTTTGATGGTGTATCAAAGCTGCTATGCGCCACTTCATCTAAAATCACTTTATCACGCTCATGACCGATACCAACCCAGACAGGGATAGGTTGCTCGGCAACAAGAGCGGCAAGCTCGTAATCATTGAGATATGCTAAATCACCAACGGCGCCACCGCCACGGATAATGACTAACAAATCTGGCAGGCGCTGATAGGTGTCATAAAATTGCTGCTGGGCGTTAACGATAGCTTGACGGATTTCGCTTGGTGCGTGATTGCCCTGAAAGGTGGCGTGATGATAATGAAAATGACAGGCACCTGTACGAGCTAAGCGGTCCGCATCGGCTTGAAAATCGCCCAATCCCGCCGCTTTTTCAGGGGCAATGACTAAGACATGCTCGATATCAAATGGGGCGGGTAGCTGCTGATTTAGGTTTAATAAGCCTTCGCCCGTCAAGCGGTCGACCATCTCCGCATATTGCCGTGCCAAGTCGCCTAAAGTGTAGCTTGGGTCAATATCTTCAATCGTCAGTGAGAAACCGTATTGTGCATGAAAGCCTGCCGATACTTTGAGTAAGACGGTCAAATCACGGTCAAGCGGCATACCGGTTGCGCGCTCAAACTTTGCTAAGACGCGCGCCGCTTTAAAGCGCCAAAGATTACCACGGCAGCTGGCAATAACTTTGCCGTCGTCATCTTTTTCTGCTAGCTCAAAGTAATAATGCCCACTTTTACTTGATAGGTTGCGAATCTCAGCTTTTACCCATACGCGGTGATTAAAGGTCTGTTTGATGACCATATCGACCGCCGATAAGTAATCACTTAGGCGCAAAACCGTATCTTCTAAACTGACTTCCAGACTGTTTTCTTGCTCAGCCAGTTCCGCCTCCAAGGTCGCTAAATCTTTGGCAGGCACCAATACTTTGTCTTTTTTGGAGCTGACTTGTTTCATATTTGCTAGATTGGGTTTGCGCATAAGAGGAGACCAAAGGTAATCGAGGCTGAAAGGCTGGTGGCGTTAGATTAACTCATCAAAGTAAAGGTTGCAGGTATAAAAGACCAGACAGGATAGTTTACCCCAAAAGTGCCGCGACAAAAAGTAAAGCCAATAAGCTGCGATGAATATAATAGCTATCTCGCAAACTTATTGGCTAAGAGCTTTGTTAAATTATCATTTTTTATTGGCAACGAAAATTAATCATATACTCATAATCATCTTTACGTGATAAATCTGGCGTGCCCGTCCCAAAGATTGAACCGATGACCGCGCCTGCTTGTCCGACCATACGACCCGTTTGCTCATTTAAAATACCGTTATATTTGACTTTATCATCAACGATAATCACTTGTTTTCTTCCGCAAGTTTTTTGCGCACTGTCTATTGCATTTTGCTGAGCTTTGACTTTGCTCTCAGCGATGCCCGTGGTTTCATAAATCGAGTTAGCGCGCTGAATCACCGGTGAAGAAGGCGTGCTTTGACAGGCACTCAAAGCCAGAGCCGAAGCCAGTGTTGCTGTTAAAGTAGCGGTTTTATTAAAAATATTCATAATAGTTTCCTTTTTCCTATAAGTTCAATATATTACTCGACAACTTGTATGAATCTAACGTATTGCGACAAGGAGTGTCTAGGCGGTTATTGTGTGCAACGTTGCAGGTACACAGCAAATTACTTGAAATATAAACCATATCTAGGATAATTGAGGTATTCACTTTTAACCAGTAAGTAAATTTATGCAACTGATTCCTGCTCCTGCTGGCGTGCTCGAAGTCGACGCGCTATGGCAACAAGACAATCCTAAAGATGCGAATACCGATACAGTGGCGCTGCTTTGTCATCCCAATCCGTTATTTGAAGGCACGATGAACAATAAAGTGGTCACGACCATGTATCGTTTTGCGCGTGATAGCGGCATGCATGTGGTACGTTTTAACTTTCGCGGCGTTGGCCAGTCAACCGGCGAGCACGACTACGCAGATGGTGAGGTAGTCGATGCGATGACCGTGCTACAATGGATTGCAGAGCAGACCAACGCTCGTAAGCTATGGCTAGGTGGCTTCTCCTTTGGTGGTTATGTGATAGCACGTGTCGCTGAGCAAGTCATGGTAGCGCCGCATATTTGGGGACTGGGTGATTTTGAAATAGCAAACGTTGCTCTTATCGCGCCCTCAGTCGAAAAAAATGACAGCAGTGATATCACTTTACCCATTGATAAAACCTTTGAGATATATGGTAATGCTGATGAAGTGATTGACCCAAACAATATGCAAGCATTTGCTGAGCGTTTAGGGCTGGACGTTAGTATCGTTGATGGTGCTGGACATTTTTTCCATGGACGTTTATCTGAGCTAAAAGGTTTGTTGGAAGAGCATAGTTTTGGCTCTAAAGAGTCGCAGTAAAACCAGCTGGTGTCTTAACCAATTTACCTAAGCATACTTTTAGTTTTTTATATTTATTTTGTCTAATAATGAGTCGTATTATGAGTTTATCTCCCTTGCAACGTTATGAGCAAGCCATCAGCACTGATGAGTTTACTCGAGATGAGCAGCAATATCAGGCAATGAGCTATTTAGATGGGTTGTATCATCAGCTCAATGATAGCGTGGCGCAAAAAAAAGGCTTTTTTAGCTTTTTAAAGTCAAAACCTGCGGCTCCCAAAGGTTTGTATATGTGGGGCGGGGTGGGGCGCGGTAAAACGTGGATGATGGATATGTTTTACGACTCTTTGACCATTGAGCGTAAGATGCGCCAGCATTTTCACCACTTTATGCAGCGCGTCCATCAAGAGCTAAATAATCTACAAGGTCAAAGCGATCCGCTAGAAAAAGTCGCGGATATCATTTATGCAGAAGCAGTGATTATTTGTTTTGATGAGTTTTTTGTCTCCAACGTCTCAGATGCGATGATTTTAGGTGATTTGTTTACCATGCTATTTAATCGCGGCGTGACCTTGGTCGCTACATCAAACATTGAGCCAGCAGGGCTTTATAAAGATGGTCTACACCGTGATCGCTTTATGCCAGCCATTGCCGAAGTTGAGCGTCACACCACAGTGATGAATATTGACTCTGGTATTGATTATCGCCTGCGTGTCTTACAGCAAGCGGAGTTATATGAGTCGCCGTTGACTAAGGCCAATCACCACTGGCTTGCCAACCGTTTCGCTAGCTTGTCTAACAATCAAAAAATCAGCAACGCGCCTATTACCATCAATGGTCGCGAAATCAAAATCAATGCCCGTACCGAAGATATTTTATTTTGTGATTTCCGTCATTTATGTATGGAGCCGCGCTCAGCGTCTGATTTTATCGAGATTGCCAAAGAGTTTAGCACGGTGTTAATCAATTCTGTGCCCGCTTTAGATGATGATTTGCGTGATCCGACCCGTCGTTTTATTTATTTGGTTGATGAGTTTTATGATCGCCGCGTCAAACTGTTGGTAAGAGCAGAGCAGCCAATTCTCGAGCTCTATCAAGGACAAAAATTGGCCTTTGAGATTGAGCGTACACGTTCACGCCTGCTTGAGATGCAGTCAGAAGATTATTTGCGCATGGATCATCGTATCGAAGGCTCAGAAGCGGCGTAAGGCATATCGCTAAGGTATTTGCATAATAATAAATAAGGATAAAACATGAATGGTTCTGAAAATAATATGGATAACGGTAACGAACTGAATAGTAACGAACTGAACAGTAATAGGGACGAAAATCAAGCCGAAAGCCCGAGAGGGGCAAATGCGCAAGTAACCGATGAGCAGCTGATTAATTGGATTAAATCAAGACGCAGTATCGGCAATTTAAGCATTCCGGCACCGACAGAGTCTCAGATTAAAGCAGCTATTGACTGTGCGATTACCGCTCCTGATCATAAAAAACTGCGGCCATGGCGCTTTATCGTCACTCAAGGTAATGCGCGTCATGACTTGGGCCGGGCCTTTTTAGCGGCTGCTGAAGCACAAGCGGCGCAAGCGGGCGAAGAGCTGTCTGAGAAATCACGCAAGAAAACCTACAATATGCCGCTGCGTGCGCCGGTTATTATTACGGTCGTTACCCATATGCAAGTGCATAAAAAAGTGCCACCTTTTGAGCAAATGCTCAGTGCTGGCGCGGCAGTACAAAATCTTATTTTAGCGTTACAAGCTCAAGGTTTTAGTACGGTTTGGCGTACGGGCTTATTGGCCAATGAGCCTGCCGTTAAAGCTTATTTTGGCGTTGGCGCAGATGATTATGTTACGGCTTTTGTTTATACTGGCAGCAGTCCGTGCGATATGCCCACGCGCAAGCCGATTGATATTGAGCCATTACTGCGTTTTGAGTCATAGCGTCCAGACAGGTCTATGATTACGGCGATGTTTCAAAATAGTAAGCGTTGCTATAACGTGATACAGCAAAGCAAAACAATGACCAAACTGGTCACGTTATTTCAATAAAATAACGGTTCTATATCAATAATTGTTGAAACATACCCTCAATCTCACTGTATACTCAGCACAAATTCTATTCATAATTCAGTCAGTCAATACGGATAAAATAATATGACCAGCGCTAATGATAAAAAGACAGATGCAAATATAGAGGACAGTCAAACAGACAATCAAGGTGCTGAAAAACAAAACAGTTTGCTATCCAGTATCATTGAGCGTGCCACCAAATCTGGGCTAGGGCGTAAGAAGTTAAATCCTAGCGCGGTTGAGTCTGCGGTGGCAAAAAATATGGCAGAAATCCATAACAATCCAACCAAGCTGCGTTTGGCATTTTTAGGTGGCGGTAGCTTTGGTACGGCGATGGCGAATTTGGCTGCTCGTAATGGCTGTGACACTACGCTGTGGGTACGCAATAAACGTACTGTTAAGGCTATGGCAAAGACGCAGACCAATAAAAAATATCTGCCCGGTTATAAGCTTGATGATCGCCTCAAATACAGCCACGATTTGCAAGCGGCGGTCAAAGATACCGATATTATTTTTATCGCTGTCCCAGGCCTCGCGTTTCGCGAAACCCTTAAAAGCATCGCACCCTTTATTAGCGGGCAATCTATTGTCTCTTTGACCAAGGGTATGGAAAAAGATACCTTTGCTTTGATGAGTGATATTATTAAAGATGAGCTGCCGGAAGTGAACTTTGGCGTGATGTCAGGGCCAAATCTCGCCATTGAAATCATGAAAAATATGCCGTCTGCTACGGTCATTGCCAGTGACTCTGAGCCACTACGCCATGCGGTACAAGCAGCATTACATAGTGCTTTCTTTAGAGTGTTTGCCAGTGACGATGTTCGCGGTGTTGAGCTTGGTGGCGCGCTAAAAAATATTTATGCCATTGCCATGGGTATGGCGGCGGCTTATGAAGTGGGCGAAAATACCAAAGCCATGATATTAACGCGCGGTTTAGCAGAAATGAGCCGTTTTGGTGTCCATGCTGGTGCCAATCCGCTGACCTTTTTAGGTCTGTCGGGAGTCGGTGATTTATACGCGACTTGTAGCTCAGAGCTGAGCCGCAACTACCGTATTGGTAATATGCTTGGTCGCGGTATGACGATTGATGCGGCGGTCAAAAAATTGGGTCAAACCGCTGAAGGCGTCAACACCATTCAGCAGGTACATGAAAAAGCCACCAAAGAAGGCATTTATATGCCGATTACCCATGCGCTTCATGCAGTCATTTATGAAGACAAAGCCGCGCTTGGCGTTGCTTTACATCTTATGGAAGCGGGCTTCCGTAGTGATGTTGAGTTTGTCATGGAGCATGACCATAGTAATGCGGCACTAACGGCGCAAATGCAAACAGCAAGCAAGACTAAGCATAAAAAAGACGAAAATAAGTAAAGCGTTTAGCAGAATGTAGCTATTTCATTGTTAACATTGCTTTATCATCAAAATAGTCAGGTAAACGTAACACACAAGGTGGTTAAGATTATGAAAATTATCTTAGTACGTCATGGTCAAGCAGAAGATGGGACGCGCCCAGACAGTGCACGGCAGTTGACAGATTTTGGTCAGAAACAAGCGGCGGAAACGGCAGAATATATTACCACTCATTATCAACCTGATTGTTTTGTTGTGAGCCCTTATAAGCGGGCGCAGCAGACGCTGGCAGCATTACAGTTACGCGCTCCTAACGTGCCCTCACAAATACAAGAGAATATCACGCCGTCCGACGATGCCCATCAGGCGCTCATCGACATTGGTAATGTTGAAACGGAGTGTCTGGTGGTTGTCTGTCATATGTCTATTGTTGCTCATATCGCTGGCCTGCTGACGGGTGATTACCCTGAATCGTTTGCTTTAGCAGAAGCGCGCGTGTTTGAGATGGATTTTGTGCTGGCGGGTATGGCAACCGAGATAGACCGCTTTGTTCCAGAACAACCTTATTAGTATCAATCATACACACGCTCATAAGACATTTAAATGCTTGCTAGACCATAGCTTTAATAAATGACAGCTTTAATCAGCAATGACTCTAAACAACAGCTTTGATAATTAAGGACACATTTGGTGTTACATGTTTGGTTAAGAGCGCAGCACAGTCCTCTAGCGGTCTGGCACGAAGACATAAAACAATGGCAATTGGTCGACGGCTGGCAACAGCTACATGATATCTATGGTAGCTATAAAACCAATAGTCAAAAATCGGTTTGTCTGTATTTCCCATCAAGCCATGTCTTACAAGTAGAGTCTGAGCTAAATACGGCTCAGCTTAAACAATTAGGTATGAGCGGTAAACAGTATTTATTTGAAGAAACTTCTCTGACGCCGGTTGAACAATTAGCCATTCGCCAAGTGACTGAAAATACCAGTCATCATCTCTATGCTTTGGCTCAAAGCGATATCGAAGCATGGCAGCAAAGCGCCAAGCTTGCTGGCATGAACATCGTAGCATTATTGCCTGATTTTTTATTACTGCCAACGCCAGAAGAGGGTGCAGGTCAGCAGATTGTATTGTACCAAGATCAGCAAACCATGCTGCTACGCCAATCCTTACATCAAGGTATGGCAGTCAGTTACTTGCCTTTAATCTTTGAGCGTTTTCCGCATTTAAGCGAAGTGTTGCTATTGCCAGCTATCGATGACGCCTTTGTAGATTCTAGCCACGTGGCTGATAGGGTTAATGAGCCTGCGTTCGATGATATTGATTTAACCAAGCATGAAACTACCGTCAAAGCAACTTCTCAAACGATGGCAATGATTGCCGAGCATCAATTATTATTAACCACGCTACCAGTTGCGCCTAAACCGCTTGAAATTCCTGAGCGTCATGCGCTGAACTTTTTTATTAAATCGACCGATTCACAATTATCACCATATCTGCGGGTGGCGATGATGGTGGCGCTGTCAGCACTGATATTACAGATGGCGACCGATGGGGTACAATTCTACCAGTATCAGGCGGCAGCAGCAGCGACCAAAACTGAGATTGCCACCCAGTACCAGTCTTGGTTTCCTAATGAGCCGCTTAGTACGCGCACGAAATTGCAAGTGCAGTTGCAACCAAAACTGCGTAGTGATAGCCAAGCGCCTAACGCTCACATAGCGGTATTATCACGTATATCACCGCTGATTAAACAGTCGTCATTACGAGCGCAGGCGTTAGTCATGCAGCCAACTGCACTTAGCTTTACACTGATTGCACCAGACCGCGGCAGTCTTGATCAATTTACCAATACGCTAGTTGCTCAAGGATTAAATGCTAAGTTGGAACAAGTGAACGGCAATGAGCAAGGGCAGTTTAGTGGTCAAGTAACCGTTGATGTGGTAGAAAACAATAGTAGCGTTAGCAATAAAGGGTAACCATGAAAAGATTACAACGCCTCGCCAAACGCAGTACTATTGTGACTGACCCTAAAAGCAGTGCATTATCAACGCGGATGAGTAGCTTTCAAAATGTCTTACTGACACGTTGGCAAGCATTGTCTGCGCGTGACCAATTAGCCTTACTGCTATTGTCGGCATTTTTGCTGTTATTTGTCGGTGGTTATGGCGGCTATAGCGTCCATCAATCAGCAAAAGCGAGCAAAAATGAGTATCAAAAGCAGGTTGCTGACTATTTTTGGTTGCGTGCCCAAGCTGGTAATATTGATAGCAATGCGTTAAATGCTACCAATTCAGCAGATGGCGCTGAAGCGATGCCGCCGGCTAGCCGTATCAGTGCGCTGTTAAATAACTCAGGGATTGCTGATGCGCAGGTCATTGCAGCAGGCGATGCGGTGCAGCTGAGCTTTACCCATCCAAGCCAAGCGGTGGTGAGTGGCGCACTCGGTAAGCTTGAACAGCAAGGTTGGCAATTTACCCAACTGTCGATGCAACAAGACTTGGTTACCAAGGCCATTCAAGTACAGGCGACCGTGACTTATTAATATTTTTAGTCAATTATGTAAGAAAAATATTTAACCACGTTAACGCTTTAACAATTACCACATTGAAAACCTGATAATTTGCCACAATAAAAATAACTACAGACCACAGAATATAACGAGTGACAGCATGATAAATAATTCTAATAATACGATGAGTGATGATAAACGCCGCTCTTTGACGACATATAACCATATTACCTATTTGCTTTATGTGCTCAGCTACTTTACCGCTGGGCTATTGTGGATTGTGCCTATCTTTATGAACTATGCCAAACGCCGTGATGCTGATGGTACTTGGCTTGCCACCCATTTTGATTGGCAAATCAAGACATTTTGGTACAGCATTGTCCTATTCGTTATTGGGGTGCTTATTGTCGCCTTTGCCTTAGGCGGTTTTGGTGTCAGTATGTTCGCTGAAACCAACAACATTGCCATCGGCTCAGTATTATTGGCTATTTTAGGTTTTGTTATTATGGGCTTTACTTTTATTTGGCATCTGTACCGTATTGTACGCGGTTGGATTGCGCTTGCTGATGGCCGCCCAGTGCCTTAATCTGAGAATATGAATATCAATAAGTGGTAGATGTGGATAAAAATGCTGTCTGATAGGGGTTTCTTTACTTGGTTAAGTCAGTCAATTAACAGTATTAACGCTTATTTATTCGAAGGATAGGGCGTAATTTTCCTGATGAAACTTTGGTCTTATTTCAGTTAAGCTGATATAATCGCAGCGCTTGACCGCATTCGTTTTTCTTATTCATTCTTTCTTTTCAAGCAGGGTCTGTCATTACTATGTCTTACGCCTTACTTCGCCCTTTTTTGTTTAATATGGACCCCGAGCACGCGCATGAGATGACCTTGTCTTTATTGGATAAAGCTCATAAAGCGCGTGTGTTGGGCTTAGTATATGGTCAGTCAATGCAGCCAACCGACTGTATGGGCTTACAGTTTGCCAATCCTGTTGGGCTTGCCGCCGGTTTGGACAAAAACGGCGATTATATCGATGCATTAGCAGAGTTGGGTTTTGGTTTTATCGAAGTGGGTACGGTCACTCCAAAACCGCAAGTTGGCAATGATCGACCGAGACTATTTAGAATCAAACAAGCCGATGCCATTATTAACCGCATGGGTTTTAATAACGAAGGCGTTGATTACCTGATTGAAAACGTCAAACGCTGTAAATACCAAGGCAATATCGGTATCAATATTGGTAAAAATGCTGCGACTCCGGTTGAAAATGCGGCTGATGATTATGTCTATTGCTTAGAGCGTGTCTATCCGCATGCGTCTTATATTACGGTCAATATCTCCTCGCCGAATACCAAAAATTTGCGCGACCTACAAAGCGGTGAAGCGTTAACCCAATTATTAGCTACCATTAAAAATCGCCACAATCAGCTGGCAACCGAATATGGTTTTTATGTACCATTGGTATTAAAAGTCGCTCCCGATATAGAGCCATTACAAGTGGATTACATCTCTAAGCAGTTGCTGGACTTTGAGATTGATGGTTTGATTGCCACCAATACCACGTTAAGCCGCGTGGGTGTCGAAGATTTGCCCGATGGTGAGCAAGCAGGCGGCTTATCCGGTCGTCCGGTCAGCCACATTAGTACGCAAATTCTACAACAATTCTCTGACCAGTTGGGTGGTAAGGTCACGTTGATTGGCGTTGGTGGTATCGATAGCGGTGACAAAGCCGTCAAAAAAATTGAAGCAGGTGCAGATTTGGTGCAGCTATATTCAGGACTTATCTATAAAGGGCCGGGACTGGTACAGTCTTGCATTCAATCTATCGGTGGCTATTACGATGCGATGGAAGGTTAAGATTGTTAAAACTGCAAGCTTTTCACCTTCACTGAAGTACACCAAATAAGATGCAAATGAGGCGATAAACATGAGTGGTTTAGATATTGTAATTGCTGTGTTTGTCCTGATTGGCTTATGGCGTGGTTTTCAGGTAGGTCTGATTAAGACAGCTGTCGGTTTAGTCGGTTGGTTTATCGCACTTATTGCTGCCACGCGTCTGGCAGGTTCGGTCGCGCCGCAATTATCAAGTATGGTAGAGAATCCTGTTTTACAAATGGCGCTGGCGTTTTTAGTGATTGTGATTGCTATTTTAGCCATTATGCATCTGGTTGCGTTTGTGTTTTCTGGCGTACTTAAAACCTTACGTCTTGGCGTCCTTGATAAAATGGCGGGCGGGGTACTTGGCGCGGCAAAAAACGTGCTTATGGTTTTGGTGGTGCTTAGCGTCAGCGCGCCATTGTTGGTACAAATGCCGCAGTGGGAAACCTCAGTGCTCGCGCCTGAATTACTGCCTTATGCGCCCATGGGTAAAGAGCTGGTCTCAGATATGTTTGGGATGGCATGGGATCAGGTCAATCAGTCTTAAATTTTATAGATCCAAAGGCATGCTAAGCACTTAAAAAAAACTATTCAAGCGTCTTTAATATTCGTAAAATACACCTCTATTTATCATCATTAACTCGTCTTATGGATAATTAGCCTTATCTATTGTCCGTAAGTCGTTATTCTTAGTAAGATCATCAGCGTTGCGGCAAAAGATAGGCAAACATTTAAGACAACCTTATCAGCCGTTATTGTGTTATCAATGTGTGGTACAAAATAGGATACAACTATGTGTGGAGTCGTTGGGGTAGCAGCTCATGAGCCGGTCAACCAAATTCTTTATGATGCCTTAACCATGTTGCAGCATCGCGGGCAAGATGCGGCAGGTATTGTGACTTTACAGGATGGGCGTCTTTATTTACGTAAAGAAAATGGCATGGTACGTGACGTGTTTATGAACCGTCATATGCTAAAACTGGTGGGTAAGTTTGGTATCGGTCACGTTCGTTACCCGACCGCTGGTACCTCAAGTAGCGCCGAAGCACAGCCTTTTTACGTCAACTCGCCTTATGGTATTACCCTTGCGCACAATGGTAACCTAACCAATGCTGAAGGTTTGGCAAAATCTTTGTATCAAGAAGATCGCCGTCATTTAAACACTGACTCAGATTCTGAGGTGTTGCTAAACGTGCTTGCGCATGAAATGCAAAATATCAATAAAACCCACCCGACGCCTAAGGATATCTTTGCAGCAGTGACAGCGGTTTATAGCCGTATTGAAGGCGCTTATGGCGTGGTTGCCATGATTACGGGTCATGGGTTGCTAGCATTCCGTGATCCAAACGGTATCCGCCCGCTGATTTTTGGTAAGCGTATGGCTGCTAACGGCGGCACAGAATATATGGTTGCGTCAGAGTCAGTCGCATTGACAGGTTCAGGCTTTAGCATTGTCCGTGATGTTAAACCAGGCGAAGCGATCTTTATTGATTTGGACCATAAACTGCATACGCATCAGTGCGTTGAGCAAAAAGAATACACGCCTTGTATCTTTGAATATGTGTATTTTGCCCGTCCAGATTCTATTATGGATAATATCTCGGTTTATAAATCACGCCTACGTATGGGTGAAAAACTGGCTGATAAAATCCTTGCTGAATGGGGCGAAGATCACGATATTGATGTGGTTATTCCTATCCCTGATACCTCGCGTACTTCAGCGATGGAGCTGGCGCTAAAAATGAACGTCAAATACCGTGAAGGGTTTATGAAAAACCGCTATATCGGTCGTACCTTTATCATGCCAGGTCAGCAGCAACGTAAAAAATCCGTGCGTCAAAAGTTAAGTGCGGTACCGCTTGAGTTTAAAGGCAAAAACGTCCTTTTGGTCGATGACTCAATCGTTCGCGGCACGACTTGTCATGAAATTATCCAAATGGCACGTGATGCCGGTGCTCGTAAGGTATTCTTTGCCAGTGCTGCGCCGCCGGTTAAATATCCAAACGTCTATGGTATCGATATGCCAGTGCGTAGCGAGCTAATTGCTTCAGGTCATAGCGTTGAAGAAGTACGCGAGATTATCGGTGCCGACCGCTTGATTTTCCAAGATTTGGACGATTTGATTGAAGCGGTAAAAGATACCAAGCATAGCAAGGTTGAAGGCTTTGATTGCGCAGTATTTAATGGCTGCTATATTACTGGGCAAATCAACGAAGCGTATCTCGATCATCTACAAGAGCAACGTAACGACACCGCCAAAACAGGCAAAAAAGGCGTGCAAATTGTTGCTGATACCCCAGTCGATATGATGGGCGTAGAAGAATTATAAGAGAATAAGTAACTTAAAATAATGACAAAATAAAAAGGCTGGATTCGCAAGGATTCCAGCCTTTTTTCTGAGCACGAATAAATGTGGTCAGTATGAAATAAAATGATGAATGAACAGCCACAGGCGGCTGGTATAAATTTTCCTTGCTTGCTGTTATCACAGAGGTTACGAAAAATTTATCCCAGCCGCGCTGTATCTTTTTTAAGATTAATCTACTATATAAAACGAACCTTTAACGTTTAATCAGCCTAAAAAACGCGTAAATAACCATAAAAAGCCATTAATCGCCGCGATACCAACAATCATACTGACTAATAATTGGCGGCTAAGATGATAGATAAATAGCACCAATAATAACGCGCCAACTTGCGCCATAAATAAATGCACTTCGGCACTATTTAAGCCAGCTTGGAAGCCAGCATTGTCTGACAAACCTTGATAAGAAAGGCTGGTTAAAATCAGTAATACCATCACAGATAGCGGCAAGCTTTCATTTAAGCGATGTAGCCACGGCGTATCTAGCAGCTTTTTAGGTATTAAAGCGGGCAGGGCGCGAGTAATAAAGGTCACGGCTGCCATCGCCAGCGTGGCAAGAATCAAATAACTACTGCTCATTGCGGTCTCCTTGCACACTGCGCTGTAACCAAAAACCACGCGCTAAAATCAGCAGCATACAAATCGTAATCGCTACTAATAACAACCAATTACTGGTAAAGAACGAGGCAATCACTAAAGCAATGACGGCAATACCAATGGGGAAATAGCGTTTGATACTTTGGAATTGCTCATAAGCCAAAATGGCAAACAGACACACCAAGGCAAAATCTAAATGCGGTACCAAGTCACTGAGCGCGCTGCCAATCATCACGCCAATAGCGCTAGCAAGTACCCACCAGCTTTGATTAAACAGACTGATAGGCAAAATCAAGCGCGCTCTTGACTCAGGAGGTAAACTGGTCATCACTGAAAACGTCTCATCAGTAAGGGCAAATAAACAGTAGGTTTTCGCTATTTTATTTTTTGGCAAATACTGCAATAACGGCATACCATAAAAGACGTGACGCAAGTTAATGGCGGCAATGTTGGTAGCAATATTTCCAATAGGTAGCCCAGCACTTAGCATCGGTAAACACGCATATTGCGCCGCGCCTGCATATAAGACTACACTTAGCATAATAGTCCCCCACACTGGTACACCGGCTACTTGTGCGAGCACACCAAAGGCAATCCCTGCTGGCAGATAACCCATGGCGACTGGCAAGCTTTTTTTAAAGCCTTCCGCCCAATCGTAATGATAGGCTTGATTTTGATTAATCTCATTTGATTGAGTAGTCACGTAATATCCTAATTTTTCTTACTTTTATGTATCGTTTATTATCTCTTTTGTGTTTATTAAACGCCTCATGTTAGCTAATTACTTTAATGGTCAAGCTTCAGGCTGCAATTTTTCATAGCTGCCTGTTTGATGGGCACGATATAAAAATCCACCGAGGATAATCAATCTTAATAATAATAAGCACCAAACGCTCAGCCAGATGCCGGTCATATCCCATTGCTGGTAGAGTAGCCAGCTTAAAGGGAAAAAGATAAGCGCCAATATCAGCGCGGCATTACGAATGACGCTACCAGCCGTTAAACCAAAAAATATTCCATCGAGCCAATAAGCGCCAACGCCAACCAGTGGCAGTAGTACCGCATAAAGGTGATAGTCATAAGCCAGCGCAAAGACGGGTTCGATATTGGTCATAAAATCCAAATAAGTTGGCATCGCCAGCCACCAAATCGCGCTTAGCATCATGGCAAGGCCGTAACTGACCACGCCTGTGCGTTTGACGATAATACGAAAGCGCGGCCAATCGCGTCGTCCTGCTGCTTGTCCGCTTAAGGTTTCTGCCGATACCGCCACGCCGTCAAGGGCGAAGGCTGAGATGCTTAATACCTGCAATAAAATAGCATTGGCGGCCAAAATAACATCGCCGCTTTGGGCAGACAGTCGGGTAATCCAAGCAAAGCTTAAGGTTAAAATAAGCGTACGGATAAAAATATCTTTATTTAACGAAAATAGCCTAAGCATCTTATCTTTAGTAAAATGTTCCTTATTAGCATTAAATAACGCGCGCCAAGAGATTTGCAAATGTCGACGGCTAAGCCACAATGCTAAGACCACCCCAAGCCAAAAGGCAATGGTCGTCCCTAATGCTACCCCAACCAAGCCCATCTGCAGCACATAAACGAAAAATAAGGTCAGAATAATATTAAGCATGGCGATAAAGCCTTGCTGATAAAGCATATAGCGGGTTTTGCCTTGACCAGCAAACCAGCCGATAAAGGCAAAATTCATTAGCTCTGCGATAACGCCCCAAAAGCGGACATCTAAATAAGTCTTGGCTGCACGACCGCTATCAGGATTGGCAGAAAGCGCTTGCAAGCCAAAATCAATGAGCCAAGGTTTTGCAATAAGTAATACCGCGCCAATCATAAAAGCAAGTAACAAAGCCCGCTGCAAAATTGATAGCAACGGCGATTGTGTTTGCTTAGAAGGGCTATTATTAGCAAGTTGACCGAGTGCTTGTGCGGACAGTCCAGATGACGCGTATTGCAAAAAGTTAAAGCTGACTAATATCAAAGACAGCAGCTGAATAGCCAAACCCATGCCAGCAAGCTTGGCAGTGTTATTCATATTACCGACAATTGCCGTATCAATGACACTTTGTAGCGGCATCGCAAGGTTAGCCAATAACACAGGTAAGGCAATCGCGATGATACGCGCATAGCGAGTATCAATAGGCGGCATAGCACTTGGCGGCAGGGTAGATGACATAGCTTAGTCGCTTATATAACCATATAATAAGACAGAAAAGTTTAGTGATGACTTATCGAATAGTATTAAAAGATGGATAAAAATAGTATAAAGACAAAAGCACCTAGAGTTTAGGTGCTTTTATCGTGATAACGTTTGCTAAACAACTAAAAGTCTAGTTATTAGCTTTTATACAAGCGTTAGTCTTGCTCATACATTTTTGGATCATTAAACGTGACGATTTCTTCTTCAAACTCAGGTTTTACTTTCACGATAAAGTCGTCACGTGATAAGCCCATTCTTAAAGGAATAGAGCTTGCGATATAAGTTGAAGAATAAGTACCCGCAAGTAGACCAATAAACAGGGCAGCCGAGAACCAGAATAAGCCATCACCGCCTAAGAATAGCATCGCGATGACAACTAACAGTACCGTTGAGATAGTCATAATCGTACGGCGTAGTGTCTCTGTCAATGATAAATCAATCGTTTGACGCGGCGTGATACCACGCACGCGGCGAAAGTTCTCACGGATACGGTCATAAACGACGATCGTATCGTTTATTGAATAACCAATCAATGCCAAAATAGCAGCTAGGACGGTTAAATCAAACGGAAAACCAAATAATGCAAAAATTCCGATGGTTACGATAGCATCGTGGAATAGCGACAATACGGCACCAAGCGCCAGCTTAAACTGAAAGCGTAGGGCAACATAGCCCAGCATACAAGCCAATGCCAATGCCAATGCCATAACCGAGTTTAAGTAGATTTCGTTACCGACTTGGCTACCGATTATATTAACGTTACTGATTTCAACGTTATTATTAGGCAATGCTAATGCTTTACTCAGGCTGGCGTTCAGTCCATCGACGTTATCTGACTGTGGTGGCAAGCGTACTAAAAGCTCTTGGCGCGTACCTAGATACTGTACGACCGCATCGTCAAAGCCATTATCGGCTAGGGCATTTACCACATCGGCTTGCTCAGCAGGCTGCTCATAACGCACATCTGCTGAAACCCCGCCGGTAAAATCAAGACCTAGATTTAGACCATTAACGGCAATGGCGATAATACTGCCAATCACCATCAGAAGCGATAGAAGTGCCATCGGCTTTTCTAACTTCATAAAGGGGATAATACGCTGATCCCCAATCGCTTTGATGCCACCTTCTGCGTAAGCAGCGGCATCTTCGGCAGAACCACCTAACATCAAATTAGGATCAACCGCTGCTGTGTTACCAGATGCTTGGGTCGCCAAGGCTTGATTTTCTTTCCCACCGCGGCGAGTTTTTGAACCGGTCGATTTAGAGGTTTTAGGATTATTAGCTTGCGTATTACTGCCTTTGCCATCACGGCGCGGTTTTTTACGGCGGCGCGTACCAGTAGTATTTGCTTCACCGTTTGAGCCATTTCGATCTGGGTTATTTTCTTGTTCTAGCGGATTGTTATTATCGATAGCCATAGTTTTCTCCTAACCGATGCTCAGACGTTTGATAGATTTGCGCTTGCCGTAAGCAATTTGTATCAGCGCACGCGTCACCAAAATGGCGGTAAATAGCGAGCTGACAATACCAATCGCGAGGGTAATCGCAAAGCCTTTAATCGGACCCGTACCTATCGCAAATAAAATAAAGGCGACCAGTAAGGTTGTGATATTGGCATCGAAAATACTACTAAAAGCACGGTCAAAACCTGCGACGATGGCGGATTTTGGCCGGACACCATTTGCCAGCTCCTCACGTATCCGCTCAAAGATCAGCACGTTGGCATCGACCGCCATACCAATGGTCAAGACAATACCAGCAATACCCGGTAGGGTGAGTGATGAGCCTAAGATTGACATGATAGCAATGATAATAATGACGTTAATTGCTAGGGCCACGTTGGCAATGACGCCAAATAAGCGATAGAAAACAATCATAAAGGCGAAAACTAATAGATAACCCACTTGGGTAGAGAATAAGCCTTTTTCGATGTTTTCTTGACCGAGTGATGGACCAATCGTACGCTCTTCCACGAAATACATCGGTGCTGCTAGCGCCCCTGAACGTAGTAAAAGGGCAAGCTCAGCCGCTTCAGCGCTACTGTCAAGTCCAGTAATACGGAATGACGAGCCCAGTACCGCTTGGATATTGGCACGGTTAATGACTTTGGTTTCTGCATACGGTGTACGTACTTCAACCGTCTCACCAGTCGCTGGGTCTTCTTTATAAGCGATACGTTGTTTATTCTCAATAAACAGCACCGCCATTTGTTTACCGACAGCAGTACGGGTAGCGTTTTGCATGAGCTTGCCACCAGCACTATCTAGGGTAATGCTGACTTCAGGCGAGCCATTTTCATCGATGCCTGTCTGAGCATTGGTGACTTTATCACCGGTGACAATCGCTTGACGCTCAAGCAATACTGGCGGACCATCGAGTGTTTCAAAGGGGAACGCTTCAGTGCCAGCAGGCGGAATACCGCCCATATAGTTTTCAGCACCTTCAGCAACCATACGGAACTCAAGGTTGGCCGTACGACCAAGGACACGTTTTGCCTCAGCGGTATCTTGTACGCCCGGGAGCTCAACGACGATACGGCTAGCACCCTGCGATTGTACCAAAGCTTCAGTCACCCCAAGCTCAGCAATACGATTACGTAGGGTGGTCAAGTTTTGGTTGACGGCGTAGCTATTGATTTCATCTAAAGTGGCATCGTTATACGCTAAAATTAGCGCTGGGCCTTGCTCATCAATCGAAGACTGTAGCGTGAAAGTATTACCCATCGAGCCTTGTAAGATGTTTTGCGCGCGGTTACGGGTATCAGTATCAGCGAAATGCAGCACCACGCCACGTTTTTCGGTTTTGATACCTTTAACCGCAATACGCTCAGCACGTAAGTCACGGCGCATATCACGACTGGCGCTGGTCAAACGCTGCTCGAGCGCTTTATCCATATCCACTTCTAGTACAAAACGTACACCGCCGCGCAAATCAAGCCCGAGTTTCATCGGTTTTGCACCGATATCACGCAACCACTCTGGGGTCGTTTGTGCCAAGTTTAGCGCGACCACATAGTCCTCGCCCAAATTCTGACGTAGCACTTCCTGAGCTTTTAGCTGATCGACTGGATTATCGAGACGCACCAGCGCACTGTTGCCCTCAAAGGTGCCATCATGATTATTGATACCAGCTTCTTCAAGTAAGCGTTTAGACTCAGTTAAGATACCTTCAGATAGCTGCGTACCTGCTGCGGCACTGGTAATCTGTACAGCAGGTTCATCAGGATAGAGGTTAGGGGCCGCATATAGACCGGCAATCATAAGCACGACGGCGATGAGTAAGTATTTCCAAGCGGGATATTGCATAATCACTTCTTTAAGTTGATAAACTACTGGCGACGCAGGCCACAAGTTAGCAGATGGGAAGTTAGCGATAACAATGGCAGGTGATTAAATGGAGAGCTACTATTGTGTGGTAGTAGTCGTACTAAATTCTGCACCACTGCGATCATCCGCGATGATAGTAAAGCAAAAAACGGTTAAGCGTAAACAGTTAATCGAAAAATGACCGTACATTATTTACGGTCATTTTACAGTCATTACAACCAATAATTGATAACTAGTAGCAATTAAGCTCAATAAAAGTTTGTCAATTATTAAATTTCTAAATGACAATTAAACGCTTTCAATCGTGCCAGCTGGCAATACTGAAATCACTGACGCACGTTGTACTTTAACATCGGTATGGTTGTTTAAGCTCACAACCGCATAATCGCCTTCCAATGCCTTGATACGGCCCATAAGACCACCAGCAAAAATGATTTCGCTGCCAACGGTCAAGGCGTTGACCATCGCGCGGTGCTCTTTGGTACGCTTAGACTGTGGGCGAATCACCAAAAAGTAAAAAATGGCAAAAAAGGCAACCGGCAACAAGATTTGACCAAACATTGACGCAGCGCCGGCAGTTTCTGGTGCCGCATGGGCCGCTTGAATGAATAAACTCATAATTTCTCTCAGTAAGTCATAGATAAGAATAAATTTACACGCATAGTAACAAAAAATCTCAGGCTTGGTAACTGTTAATCATAGGCTGAGAGCGTTTTTGTTAAAACTCACGGACTAACCATGACCGTTATAATGGTGGGCGTTTTCTTATTATAAAGGATATAAGGATAAGTTACTGAGTAGGTAAAAAAAGCCAAATGTTAAGTTAACACAAAGCTATGATAAATTTATATTAACTTTATACGTTTAAAATTGCGTGGGTGTAAATTTCTAGGCAATTGATAAGTATAGTGATTTATTGCGAAATGCTATTATTAACATTGATATTAAACAAGCTCTTATCATAAACCAAATGGCTGTATAATAGAGTGGTTTGAGCGCGTTTTTAGTGATTGGGTAGAAATGCATTCGCATTTATCGGCTATTATTTTCTATCTGCTGGCGCTTGCGCATGATATATTGTGATTTCCTTTTTCTTCTTTGTTTAGGTTACCTAACTTGTTTACCTTTTTTATGTCTGTACCTCGCTTATACCGTCCGCGCGCTTGCCGCAAAGACGCTTCTGCTGAACCTCCCCCGACGATGGGTGGCAATGGTCGCTCTTATGTGACCAGATTTAATAGTAAATCGTTTTTCGCGTTTATTCTATTGCTAACCTCTTTGCTACCACAAACGGTTTGGGCAGCAGGTGAGGTAGCAAATCCTACTGCTAGTAGCGTGCTACTGCTTATTTTATTTGTCCTTATCGCCATTGGCATCTCGTTTATTTGTTCGTTAGCAGAAGCGGCACTCCTCAGTATGACGCCGTCGTATATTGCTGACTTGCAGGAAACGAACCCCAAAAAGTCCAACATGCTAAAACGCCTAAAGGTTGATAATATCGATCAGTCGTTGGCAGCCATCTTAACGTTAAATACTGTGGCGCATACTTTGGGCTCGATTGGCGCGGGTGCGCAGGCGACGATTGTCTTTGGTAGTGCTTGGTTTGGACTGTTCTCGGCGTTCATGACCTTGGCTATTTTGTTTTTATCCGAAATCATGCCAAAAACCCTAGGCACTATATATTGGCGCCAACTGGGCGGCATGGTTGCTTATTTTGTCCGCGGTATTATTTTGCTGCTCTATCCTTTGATTTGGTTCTCAGAAAAATTAACCAAACTGCTGGTACGCGGTAAAGAGCCGCAAGCGTTTAGCCGTCGTGAATTTGCGGCGCTCGCCAGCATCGGCGAAGAATCAGGACAGATTGATCCATTAGAGTCGCGTATTATTCGTAATCTATTGGCATTTGGGGCGATTAAAGTTGAAGATATCATGACCCCGCGTTCGGTGATGCTCGCATTTGAAGAGCATAAAACCGTGGCTGATTTATTGGTCGACCGTCCCAAACTGACCTTTTCGCGTTTGCCAATTTATGATGGAGATTTAGACAATATCACCGGTTTTGTCTTAAAAACCGATATGCTTTTGGCAAAATTTAACCATGCCGCTCATAAACCACTGACCCAGTTTAAACGCGATATTACCTTTGTATTTTCAAAGATGAAACTGTTTGATTTATTAGAGCTGATGCTAAAAAACCGTATTCATATTGCTATCACCGTTGGTGAGTACGGCGAAGTTAAAGGCTTGGTAACTTTAGAAGATGTGTTTGAAACTTTATTAGGGCTTGAAATTGTCGATGAGATAGATCGCGTCGAAGACATGCAAGCCTTAGCTCGGCAGATGATGGACAGACGCGTTGAGCGTTTAGGCATGAAGCTGAGCGATGATGAAAGTTATGAAGACGGTCATAATGAACATAAGCATGAGAAAAATGGTCATTAAAAATTGGACTAAGCAGATAAATGCACAGCACTGTTTTGCGTGAGATTCGCAATAATCACACAGGGTGTCACATAGCTGTGAGATTTGGGTGATAGGCTAAAACTAACATAACAATGTGTCGTTAATTAACCTAAGCTTTACACACAAATAGCCTTAAACACAAAAGAATTATAAGCGCCTGATAGATTTAGATCTTAAGTCAATGTATGACCATAATCTATAGCCATAATATTATTTGGCTTTAACGACACACGACGATAATGATAATAGTATTACTAAGGAATATCATGAAACGACTATGGGGAAAAGGGCTAATTGCTCTATTGATAAAAAGTGCTGGCGTGACAGCGGTAGTTGCCGCTGCTGGCGCTATTAGTATAAACGCGCAAGCGGCGACCATGAGCAATGCGCTGGTACAAAACTATGCCGCTGCTATGAAGTCAGCTGCCAATAGCCAAAACACCAATCAAGTTGCGCGCTTGGTGTCTGATGATGCACTGATTTCGATGTCCAGAAAAGGCAAAACCACCAGCCTTGATAAAGACGCTTATCTGCAACTGCTGCAAAGAAGCTGGCGTGATACGTCAAACTATCGCTACGATATTACGGTGGATAACATTGTGATTACGGGCGACCAAGCCAAAGCCAATGTCACCACTAATGAAAGCTGGGTAAAAGACGGTCAAAAAGTTTCATTTGTCACCTCGTCGCGGGTCACACTGACGTTATCTACGGGTAATGCAGTGCTTTTACGCGCGGTCTCACAAGTGACCATCAACTAAAAATTAGTCATATATCAAGTTCTGTATTATGAAGTAAGCCATCAAAAAAGATAAGGCAAATGACTTTTTGCGCATTATCTTTACGATTAGGCTGGTTTTTGTTTGATATTGCGTACTATACTGTCGATTAACTTTATTTTATCACTTATTGTTGTTAGGAAACTTCCACTATCATGTCTACTGTGTCATCAAAATCTCGCTCCTTTATCGCTTTACCATTGACGCTGGCGGTGTCAACTTTACTTATCAGTGCTTGTAGTAATACCTCAGCGGTAAAAAAGACGGGTGCGACCGGCAGCTCAGCTGTGGTGAACAAACGTCCCGCTACCCAAGTGACTAAACCAAGCACGGGCGCTGATTATTCAACGGCTTTCTTGGATGCTGAAAGCTTAGATGAGCTGGCAGATTTATTAGAAGCGACTGATATGACGATGGTTGAGGGCAATAAACTTGCTATTCAACAATATGGTGATTTGTGGAATCGCTTGCGTGCAGGCTACCGTATGAATGGTGGACGCCCTGTTTATAATCAGCGTATTGAAGCGCAAAAAGGTTGGTTTACCAGTCGCCAAGACTATCTAAACCGCTTGACCGCTCGTGCCAGTCGCTACCTTTACCATACCGTTCGAGAAGCTGAGCGCCGTAATATTCCAACCGAACTTGCGTTATTGCCAGTGATTGAGAGCTCCTACGATCCAAGTGGTACCAGTAGTGCCGCCGCAGCAGGTTTATGGCAGTTTATTCCAAGTACCGGACGCATTTATGGTCTAAATCAAAGTAGCACCTATGATGGTCGCCGTGACGTGATTGAATCAACTCGTGCTGCTTACGACTTTTTGACCGCATTGCACAATCAATTTGGTAGTTGGGAGCTGGCACTAGCTGCTTATAACGCTGGTCCTGGTCGGGTACAAAAAGCCATCGATGCCAATGCGGCGCGTGGTTTGCCGACCGATTATTGGTCGCTCAGACTACCGACTGAAACCATGAACTATGTACCGCGCTTTTTGGCGGTTGCTGAAATCGTTGCCAAGCCTGAGCAATATGGCGTCTATCTGCCTGCTATTGCTAACCGTCAGCATTTCCGTAGTGTACCGGTCAATTATGGTGTGAGCCTAGCGGAAGTGTCGCAAGTGACAGGGGTCAGTTACGATGAGTTAGAACGGCTAAATACGGCACTGACATCAGCGCGTGTTGACGCTTCAGGGCCGCAGCGTATTATCATTCCAAACGATGTGAGCTTGACGACAGATGCCAAGCTTAGCTCGTTAAGAGGTAATGGTAGCAGTAATGTGATTGCCTCTAGCAATACCAGCATTAGCACGACACCTAGCTATTCAGGCTCAACCACACCAAGCTACAATAATAAACCATACACCAGTAGTGGCTCGTTACCGACTACCGGCAGTGCCCTTGCAGAGTATGCCGCGAGCGCAAGCGTACCACAGCAGACCACCAGTTATATTCCGCCAACGGCTTCACCGACCAGCAGCTCCGTTTATAGTAGCAACAGTACCGTCCGTACTGAGCCGCCGCTGACGTCTGCTGAAACCAAAAAGATTAATGCTGAGCTAAAGAGCAGTAACAGCTTACCGACTACATCGGCGCAAATCACGCAAAACAATACCATCATTCAAGAGCCGCCATTAAGTAAAGCGGAACGTGATTACATTGCCAATCAGATTCGTATTAGTACGCCTGAAACCAATGTCGTCAACGCTGATGGTAATATCAACCTATCAGCCGTTCAGACGCAGCAGTCGATTTTAGAGGCGACGGGGCAAGAAAAGAAACTGAGCTTCCCGAAAAAAATCGCAAGCAAGCCAAAACCAGAAGGCGCGCGTACTACCTATACGGTTAAACGTGGTGATACGTTAGCAAATATTGCCAGCCGTGCTGGTGTTAGCTGGCGTGATATCGCTGAATGGAACCAGATAGATGCGAGTGCCAACTTACTCGCAGGCAGTACTTTATACCTATACAACGCCAAATCTATTGAGCCATTGAGTAGTGCCAGCAATACTGCCGCCAGCCAGCCTGAAAGCTATATCGTTCAAGGTGGCGACACGCTAATCGGTACCGCCAATCGCTTTGGTTTGTCAGTGACTCAGCTCGCCACCTATAATAACTTGAGCAGTAGAGCAGACTTGCTACGGGGACAAAAACTGTGGTTGGTGCCTGGTAAAGTCACCGCGCCTGCGGCCACGCCTGCTGCGCCATCGACCAAACCTAGTAAATCTAGTACGGCTACCAAAAACTATAAAGTCAAACCGGGCGATGGTTTGATTGCGCTATCTCGTCAATTTAATGTACCGACCACCACCTTGGCAAATTTAAATAATATGGGTACGACGGACTCACTATACGTCGGTCAAATCTTAAAAGTGCCTGCCAATGTAGACTTTACTGCCGCAAATACTAGCTCGAGTAGCGCTAGCAATCCTGTGAAAACCAGTGCTCCTACAAGCACAGTGGCAACGACTAACTATAAGGTTAAATCGGGTGATACTTTAATTGGTATTGCAAATAGCGTTGGTATCAGTCCTGAAGAGCTAGCAGCCGTTAACCCTAACTTTGATGCTAGGGCGCGCTTACAGCGTGGTCAGACAATCAAAGTGCCTGTCACCAAAGATTTGGTCGATCGTCAGCTTAATGACAAAGCGGTCAGCTATAAAGTGAAATCAGGCGATACGTTAACGGGCGTGGCGCAGCGCTACAATATCGGCTTAAGTGATTTGGCCGCTGCCAATAATTTAAAAACCAATTCTAATCTGATATTGGGTCGGACGATTACCATTCCTGCAAACGGTACGGTCAGTGTTGCTAGCACGTCTAACAGTACTGCTACTAGCAACAATAGTAAGAGCAGCACCGCAAGTACAGAAACAGCCAGTAGCACCAGCGCTGGTAAAAAACTTGGTAATACCGAAAGCTATAAAGTAAAAGCAGGCGATGGTCTGATTGCGCTAGCGCGTCAGTTTGGGATATCGGTAGAGGATTTGGCGGCGACCAATAATTTGGCGACCAACGCCCAGTTACAACGTGGGCAGACCATCAAAGTACCAAAAGCAACGGTCAGTTATACCGTGGGCTCGGGTGACAGTTTGATTGGCCTAGCACGTAAGTATGGCGTATCTACCAAAGAGCTTGCCGATATGAATAACATTGCTGTCGATACCATGCTACAACGCGGTCAACGTTTAACCGTACCGAATCGCTAATGTAGAATGTAATCGCATTTGACAAATTTTAAGCATTAAAAAAAGCTGCTCTTTTATAAGAGCAGCTTTTTTATTGGCATTACTTTGTTCAAGATTTAAGACTTTATTCAAGGTTTAGAGCCTTTAGCACGACCATATTAAACCGTTTGCGTCTTAATGGTTTCAAGATAACTTCTAATATTACTCACATAATGCATGGCCTGACCATAACGGCTGTTTGAAGCTCTATTTTCCGACAAATAAGCATATATGTTTGCCCAGCTTTTATCATCGATACCATTGGCGCTTAATTTACGCTGGATACTTTTTACAGCATTTGGACCCATATTATAAGCGGCGAGGGCAAACCAGATGCGATCAGTCTTTGGTACATCAGCGAAATCGGCTTTCATTTGCTCCAGATAACGCGCGCCGCCGCCAATACTTTGATACGGGTCAACGCGATCAGAGACGCCCATGGCCTTAGCGGTATTATTGGTCAACATCATGATACCACGCACGCCAGTCGGAGAGACAGCATTGGCGTTTAAATGCGACTCTTGATAGCCCATGGCGACCAGTAGCTCCCAGTCGTGATTATAATTGCGCGCTTGCTCTTGAAACGATGATTGATAGTCAGGCAACTTTTCTGTCAAGGTCTTTTTAAAATGGTCTTGGCTATAAGCATCTTTTAATAAGTTCTGATTATAAAATGCCGCCAATTTTTGCGTGTGTTCAAGCTTAATGCTATCACATAAAAAGTAACTGGCTTTTTGCGATAATGGATCGTTGGCGGAATTAAATGTCCAACTGACTTTAGGGTGTAAGCCGTTCTTAGTTAAGCTGGCATCATAGCCGCAGCTGACATTAATCGAGGCTAAATCTAGCTGGCTTTTTAGCTGGGTACTGGCGGTGGTCAAAGCCATATCGGCATCGCCTGATTTTAAGGCTCTGAGCGCCGCCTCTTCGCTAGCATAAGCTTTGAGATTGATGTTGACGCCAAGCCCATCTGCATAGCTACGCACTAAATCATAGCCAAAACCGTGCTGAAAACCGTCGGTTGCAAAGTAGGTACTATCACCTGGTACAGCAGCAACCGTTAGAGTGTTTTCTAACATAACGTGCGCATAGGCGGGCACGGGCGCGTTCATCGTGGTCAAGCTCTCAGCCGGTAAAGAGAGCAGAGCGATGCTTGATACTTGTGCCAATTTCTTGGTTTTGGAAAATTTGGTTTTGGCAAAACCAGTCACTTTGATAGGTGCAACTGCTGGAACGAAGTTACTTTTGATGTGCAGTAAGCGCTTAGATGGACGCAGTAGATATGAAATACGGCGTTTGGCACCTTGTGCAGATACTTTCACACGGTAAGTAATACGCTGCATGGATGTCTCCTGATTTTAGCCATCCTGCATACCATAAAAATGCTTGATCAATTTATGCGGCTTATATAGTTATAAAAAGCGTATGGCTATATAAGTGGCATAAACTGGCGTTACATTTTAGATAACATCAGCCTGATAAATAGTATAAGGTCGCTGTCATCTTGTTTACATATGGCGCTGCTAACATCAAATATACAACCGTTAGCACAACCGTCTTTTTATCATTTAACGCATAGGTAGCTACTTTTTAGAAGATAAAGCACGCACTTCAAACATCATTCTAAAAAAAAGACGCACCACAGCGCGAAGGGTATAAATCGGATGATTCCTTCATCGCTATAAAATGAGTTAGTGATTAAAAGACTGGCTATAAAACCATATGAAACATAGGTAAGGTCATGAATAAATTATTGAGACAAATATACAGCATAAGCGCCGTACAACTGCACTTAATCGTTGCTGCATTTATATTAATCACGAGCTACTCTTTAAATCGTTTGTAGTAGAGGAGCTGGCTAATAATATGGTTTGCTCAGCGATAAAGATGAGTAATACCCCTTGTCTGCTAGCGAGTAAAAAAAACACCATCAGAGAAATTTTGCTCTAATCTTATCGCGACGCTAAAATAAAAATACTGTTTAAAAACCACTGTCTCATCAGCTAAATAAGGCAAAGAGTGTATTTAAATGATCACCGTTAAAAACCTTATTAATTTATTAAAAAATAGAGCTTTAAGCGATGAAAAAAATTTTAGCGCCATAACCGGAAGCTATAAAAATGGGAAGTCTCATGACAAGACATTCTTTCTTCAGGCACTAATATGCGGATATTCATTATATTATTCAAGTAGATTTAATAAATTAGCGATAAAACTTAACAATAGCACTATAAACGGTAAAAAATGCCCCTGTTTTGGCTGACCCAGTGACAAAAAGGGCTATAAGAAAAGATTGCGCTTAAGCAGCATTTTCTGTATTTAATGAAAAACTCTAAAATTAGCGCTTAAAATAGTAAGAGAATAGTTGCAAGTAGATAAAACAGCCTAATCCTTAGGTATTAATGATTAGGCTGGGTTGTCAATATCAATAAAAGTCACGGGCAAGCCAAATTGCTCAGCCAGCAGTTCGCCCAACGCTTGAATACCGCCGCGCTCGGTCGCATGGTGACCGCAGGCAAAATAATCAATGCCAAGCTCGCGGGCGCTATGGGTAGTGCGCTCTGATATTTCACCAGAAATATAAGCATCACAGCCCATCAGCGCTGCTTGCTCAATCATATCTTGCGCGCCGCCTGTACAGATACCCACGCGTTCAATTAATCTGCTGTCCGCTTGCGTAGGCTCAGCGTTGGGTACGGCGTTATAGGTGGCGGGAATGTGTAACGGTATTCGTCCGAGGGCAGCGGTAATCTGGGTAATAAGGCTTTGAGCGCTTTGCGGCTGGCAAGTGGCAATATTCCCAACCGGATGCATTTCATGCGGATAAAGCGCGCCGATGATATTCAGATCGAGTAACTCAGCAAGTTTGGCATTATTGCCAATAATAGGATGGGCATCGAGTGGCAGGTGGTAGCCAATCAAAGAGATGCCATGCTGCATCAGTTTGCGGATACGTTGACCTTTCATGCCTGTGATGGTCTCAAGCTCGCCTTTCCAAAAATAGCCGTGATGCACCACGATAGCATCGGCGTTATCAGCAATCGCGGCGTCAATCAACGCCTCACAGGCGGTGACACCGGTGACAATACGCCCGATAGGTCGCCCGCCATCTACTTGCAAGCCATTTGGCGCATAGTCTTTAAAGGCTGCTGCTGATAAGTAGTCGTCACAAAAATCCGTCAAAGCTTGCGCGCTAATCGTCTTATTTGGCGTTTGGCTTGAAAACTGACTTGAGAACTGATTTGAAAGCTGGTTTAAGGTTTCGGTCGAGCTATTGTGTTCGGTCATGGTCTTTCCTTATAATTGTTGCCGTTACGGATGGTTCTTGATTGTTTGTTATTTACAAATTTCAAGCGTTCAATGCGGTAAGTATTGTCGCTAAATAAGCAAAATATCTGTTTATAATTAACTTTGCTCTAAGTCGTTAGGGTGTTTAATTGCGCCATTTTAGCATGGCGCTGTAAAAGAGTAGATAACGCGGATAACTGAAACGGTACACGATACGTTACTATTTATCGATGTTGCCAGTTATAATTTGCATACCTGAATCTATAGAATCCGTAGCGCTTATATTATTCAATCTTGTCTTAGGTATTATTAGGCATCATTGCCCAACTAGAAGCGTTTGCGTATAGTCATCATTCATTCACTGTTTTTACCAAACTGTTTTCACAAAACTATTTTTAAAATAGAGAGGTTTTTATATGTCGTCATCTCGGAATACCAATAACAAGGCCGGCGCATTAACGTGGTTGCCTTGGGTTTTGTTGCTGATAGTGGTTGCAGCGTTTATTTGGTTGTTTACGAGTATGAAGACAGCATCAGAGCAAGCGTGGGAGCCACCTAGAACCACGCCTGCCGAGCAGCAAGCGTCAGCGCCGGCGTCCGATACACCAGCACCGATTGCCTCTTATCATAATGGCGTTGCTCGCGCGTCACAATCTGTCGTCAATATCTATACTACGCAGACGATGGCCGAACACCCTTATATGAACGATCCAGTATTGCGCCGATTTTTTGAGTTTCATGGTGGCCCGTCCCAAGAGCAGGGCAATACCAACTTGGGTTCTGGGGTTATTGTTTCAGAAGATGGTTATATCGTGACCAACGCTCATGTCCTTGAAAAAGCTGATGAAATTACGGTGGCCTTTAATGATGGGCGCAAGAGTCGTGCGAAATTGATTGGTACCGATCCAGACAGCGATTTGGCGGTGATTAAAGTTGATATGACTGATTTGACGCCCCTTGGTTTCCGTAAAGACCCTATTCGTGTTGGTGATGTGGCATTGGCGATTGGTAATCCATTCGGGGTTGGTCAGACGGTGACGCAAGGTATTATCTCGGCGACAGGGCGAACAGGACTTGGCGTTAATAAGTTTGAAGACTTTATCCAAACCGATGCAGCGATCAATCCGGGCAACTCAGGTGGCGCGCTGGTTGATGCTTACGGAGAGCTTATTGGTATTAATACCGCTATTTACTCGCGCTCTGGCGGTTCGATGGGTATTGGCTTTGCCATTCCTACTGCCATCGTTGAGCAAGTGATGAATGCGATTATTAAAGATGGAAAGGTTAGCCGTGGTTGGCTCGGTATCGAAATCCAATCGCAGCTGCGCGACCCAACCCAGCTTGAAACTTCAACAGGTGTCGAAGTATTTAATGTCGTGCCTAAAAGTCCAGCGGCTAAGAGTGGCTTACGCATTGGCGATATTATTTTGTCAATTGACGGTATTGAGATGACCGATGCCAATACCTTAATCCAGTATGTCGCTCGTAAAGCGCCAAATACCACGCTTAACGCTCAAGTCCTGCGCCAAGGCAAAAACAAGCAAGTAAAAATCCTGCTAGAAGAGCGTCCAGCGCAAGAACCAATGGCGCGCCCTGTTATCATTCACGATGAAACGCTTGGCGATATGGGCGATCCTAGTCTACAAAATGATGGAGAAGAAGTGCCTATGATGTCAGAAGCGGAGCGTGACCGTATGCGCGAAGAGCTATTGCAGCTATTTGAAAGAGATGGCGCACCTTTATAACGCCATGATTTACATATAGTGCTTTACAGTTTAAGAGATAACAAAAAAGCGCGCTATCTTCAAAATAGCGCGCTTTTTTATTAGCGTTTTTACTTTTAAAAATAACTTTATGAATGTCGCTGCTATTTTTCTATCAGCTCATGATTGATATAAATGACGCCCTGCACGCGGCAGCAGCAGGGCAAGATTTCGTCCTCTTCAATCATAGCAAGCGGCTCAAACGGATAATCAATAACGTGTGAGCTGGCGATGCGCTTGATGCGGCAACTGCCACAATAGCCTTCCTTACACTGATAATTGATATCATGTCCGGTGCGTAGCAATCCATCGAGCAGACTTTCGTCATCATGCAAGTAGAATTGCTTCTTACTCGTCATTACCCAAGTCATAATTCAACCTTACCTTAATTTTCCCATCGCATGTAAAGTGCCTTAACGGTAATTTTTCATCATAAAATCTTGCTAAAACGATAGTGGTCTAATCTTAAAATAGTGAGATTAAGCCATGACAATCATATTATTAAAGCCAAAAGTTTAAAGCTCTTAAAGCTCTTAAAGTTCAAAGCTCTTAAAGTTCAAAATCGTCAAAGTCGCTATTGGATAAATCTGAATCAATTTGACCGACCAGGTACGAGCTGATTTCCGTTTCTTGCGGCGCAACTTGCACGTTATCAGACGACAACCAAGTATTAATCCATGGAATCGGGTTTGATTTTGAGTTCGGGAACGCAACTGGCAAGCCAACCGCTTCCATACGTAAATTGGTGATATATTCGATATACTGGCAAAGGATATCTTTATTTAAGCCGATCATTGAGCCGTCTTTAAACAGATAACCCGCCCATTCTTTTTCTTGCTGCGCCGCTTTGGTAAAGATTTCGATGCTTTCATCGAAACATTCATTAGCAATCTCAACCATCTCTGGATCGTCACGACCATTACGCATCAGGTTTAAGATATGTTGCGTCCCTGTCAAATGTAGCGCCTCATCACGGGCGATTAATTTAATAATCTTGGCGTTACCTTCCATCAGCTTACGCTCAGCAAAGGCAAACGAGCAGGCAAATGACACATAAAAACGAATGGCTTCTAGGACGTTAACCGCCATTAAGCACAAATACAGCTGTTTTTTCAGCGATTTTAAGCTAACCGTCACTTCTTTGCCATTGACGGTATGCGTGCCTGCGCCATACATATTGTAAAGCTGAGAGTCGTAGTACAAATCATCGTAGTACTTGGCGATATCAGAGGCACGCTCTAAGATGTGCTCGTTTTGCATAATGTCATCGAAGACCACGCCAGGATCATTGACGATATTACGAATGATATGGGTATAGCTGCGCGAGTGGATGGTCTCAGAAAACGTCCACGTCTCGATCCACGTCTCAAGCTCAGGAATTGAGACTAGCGGTAATAGCACCACGTTTGGACTACGACCTTGGATAGAGTCGAGTAGGGTCTGATATTTTAGATTACTGATAAAGATGTGCTGCTCATGCGACGACAGGTTGCCATAATCGATACGGTCTTTTGAGACGTCGACTTCTTCTGGACGCCAAAAGAACGACAGCTGCTTTTCAATCAACTGCTCAAAGATAGGGTGTTTTTGTTGGTCATAACGCGCCACGTTGACCGGTTGACCAAAAAACATCGGCTCTGTTAGTGCATTATTTGGCGTTTGAGAAAAAATCGAGTAAGTCATAGTTCCACCTTTATAAGTGCTACAGTTGTGAATCAAAAGTTTAAAATACGGTTCTAAGATATTGTCAAAACGGTGTTATAGGTTCTCTAAAGATATTTGCGTCTGTTCTTGACCATCATTCATATAGGCTTTAAATATCTCGCTAAGCTCACTATCGTCTAAGCCTTCTAGCTCATCGATAGCACTTTTACGCAGCGTACTTAACTCCACGTCTACGGCTTTCTGAACTTCTTTTTTTGTCTGCTTTTTAACGGGTTTTTTTGCTGGTCTTGGCGCGTCCATTTTCGCTACTGCGCTACTATCTAATTGCTGACGAACTTCCTCGATATCGACTTCTACTTGCACGATATGCGAGTTACCATCATTTAGGTCAGAAAATACATTAGGGATAAATAAACCACCGTCTTTGATGATTGCCGTATATTGCACGTCTATGACCTCCGTCATTTTTATTCTTTCTGTGTTTTAATTATGGCTGGCGAGTCGCAAGCGCCTCATATACTTTGTTATTTTCTCTTTTGCCTACGGCTAATACATAAACCACGACGACATCATCTTTGACGATATATACCAAACGATAGCCGATGGTGCGTAGTTTGATTTTATAGGCGTCTGTATGTCCTGAGAGTTTTGACGCAGGCACACGCGGATTTGCTAAGCGCTGCTGTAATTTTTTCTTAAACTGCTGCTGAATACTGGGCGCTAGCTTTTTCCATTCTTTTAACGCCAAAGGATGAAATTCAAGATTATAAGTCATCCAATGTAACCTTTACAGGTGTTTGCCCGTCATTCATCCGTGCATTAACCGTTTGGCTTAATGCCATATCGTCCATCGCTTCCATCATGCGCTCATACATATCTGTGGAAACCAAATAAGCCACGGGTTTATTGTGATTTAAAATAGCAATAGACTCACCGTCTGATTGTTTAATCAGGGCTGAAGGATTGGTCTTTAACTCTGAGATACTGGCTGTCTGTGTTGCAAATATTGGTTGCATGATTTATTCTCCGCTAATATTAAGCTCTAAATATAGAGACAATATTAGCACGAAAATTAGGTCTTAATTGTTACTGTATTAACTTTAAATATTTTGAGTAGCCAATCCTGCCTACCGCTTGTACTTTTCTACTTTACTTTGAGCTTCTGTTGAATGAGCTTAACAATCCTGTCAACTGTTCAAGTCCATCAAAGGTTGCTGGCATTTGGTCTTCAGTAGCAACGATAGGAGAAAAGATGACACTTTCAAATCTCTCGAAACTTTCTTTCATACCTTCTCTTAATTCTTTTGTATCAGAATCATAATTATGTATGAATTGACAAAGAGTTAAACGTAAATCAATTTGGAGTATTTGAGATTTAATTGACTTAACATTAACTAGTGATATTCTAAAAAAATATAATAGTATAAATAGGAATAAAACTGTTGAGATAGTTACTATGATAAAGATAGGACTATCAAAACTATTAGAAACTAAATAATTAGCCGACCAAACAGATTTTGAGATTATTAGTAGAATTATTATAGACATTAGAATATAGTATGCACCATTTTGCCAATTCAGCTCTTTCTTCTTCTGTTCTCTAAGTGTTCTAAACCCGTTTGATAAACCTACAAAGTTATACTCACTTTTCTGATCTTCCAGTGATTTTTGTATTACTTCAATATCTCTTTTTAAAATATCGTTCGCAATTAGCTTTTCCGCTATAAAATCTTCGTTACTTTTTAGTGTGGCAACAGTTTCAATAACTTCAGGGTCAAGATGCTGTCGTAAATGTCTATTGAATACTTCCTTAGGAATAATAAACCATAAGTATGTTAAACGTTTGAAACTATCCTCTGATAGAAAATCAGCGTTATAGTAGAGCCTTTATAAAAGTGGTACAGTAGTTTTAAAATAAATGAAAAGTAAAAAGATTATGACTTATTCAGCA
>NZ_JACSQR010000025.1:0-42089 GCF_014836505.1 Psychrobacter communis | reverse complement strand
AAGCCATAATATGATCCCCGTCGTTTTCCTAAAAGGAAAAATGCCAAACAGCCTAATCCAGAGTTTGATAGCTATTTGTACAAGCTGCGTCATCTTGTTGAAAATATGTTTGCAAGGCTCAAGCACTTCCGTAGTATAGCCACTCGCTATGAGAAGTTAGCTCGTAATTTTAAGTCAATGCTTTATCTAGCGTGTACTATCGTTCATTGTAAGATGAATTGAAGACACGCCCTAGGGTCGGTTGCTAAGTTTGTATTCATTTGCTTGGCAGATGCCCTATTCTGAGCAACTGACGTGCTGTTAACTCCTAATGGTACCTGAGAATTTTTTGAGAGTAAGTAATTGAAGGCAAATACGGCAAGCAAGAAGACAGCGCAAAAGATAGCCATGACACTGAGAAACTTGGCATAATTAAGCGACCTACTCTTTTTAGGTTTCTTTGTAGATTTAGCCGTGTCAGCGTAAAATGGAGAGGTTGATTGGTGAGCTGTGACTGTTTCGTTAGAATGAATGATATCTAAGGATTGATGGTTCTCGCTCTGCTTATGTAGCTTATGTACCATAGTCGCATCCGCTGCAGAATTTTCTAACGCTTTTTGCTTATCTTGCTGCTGCATGTAGCGCTCATAGGGCCGACGCATACGCTTTCGACCCTCGATATTCAAGATAACATCATCACTGTTAAGGCTACTGCTAGGCAGCTTATTAGCGATATCAGGATTTCCGTCATTACTTGAGGGGTTCATAAGTCAGTACCGTATCCATATATATGATGAGCGGTATATATCCGCGTCTTTATATGATGATACGTAACCTATGACACGATGCAATGATTTTTGGAATGAGCGTAAGAATTAACAGATAAACGGTATCAAAACACAAGCTCGTTGCTCAAAATCATTATTATCACAGCTTAATCGTTGGTCTCACGATACAAGGTACTTTGTGACTCTTCTCTAAAGTCCTCGTATGTAATGGCTGGCTCAGATGCCGATTCATTTTCTGAATCATCGATAGCGGCGGCTGGTTTACGATTAACGTCTTTGTTGTCGGTATTTACCACCTGAGGCTGAGTATTTACAGGCTGTTGCTTGCTGGCATCATTCGAAGTATTTGTTGCATTTGCGGTATTATTATCGCTGTTATTACTACTGTTTGTCGTGCCAGCGTTATCAGACGCTGCCACCTTAGATTTAGGTTCAGGTTCAGGCGCTGTGGTTGACGTTGATAAGACCCCCGTAAAGATAAGGGCTAGTACCACCGCAGCAATGAATAATGAGCCCACTATCATGCCAATAATGAGCGGTTTTTTGCTACTTGCCAGCTTTTTATTTTTTGAGAGGGTAAATGCGGTTGGACTTTGTACTACCAAACCGTCGTTATCTATGTTCTCATTAGTACTTTTAGAATCATGATCTTGAATGTTTTCATCGTTTTTAGAATGGTTTTTAGAAATGTGCTTGGCATCATCTAAAGAGTCTGTACTGGAAAAGGAGGCTTTTTCTTTTACCATAGCATCATGAGGTAGGTCAGCTTCATTGCTTGCTGTACCACTTACCTCTAGACGCTCATCTTCATCAAAGAAATTCAAATGAACGCCGGTACTTTTACTGCTCGTTCGCTGTAGGCTGCTCTCTGGTTGAAAATCCTCTTGCTGGCTGGCAAACAATTCGAGCTCCGCGGCACTCAAAGGCTCGTATGAGGACAGTTTATCAGCGTTTTTTAGCGGTGCGAGCCTGCCGTTGCCGCTAATACTACTGGCTTGTTCGCCATCTTCATTGTCATTGCTGTCCACATTTTCGACACGCGTGATAAAGCGCTCATAGATATCGTTTTTACGCGAGCGTCTACGCGGCTTAGCATTAGCGATTTTAGCCAAATTTGCCTCTAGATCAGTGCTTTTCTTGCTTTTTTTGTCGCTCATGAAGAGATACCAGAACAGTGAATGCCACAAAAATTAGATGATTGCTAAAATTAAGGTATAAATGATTTTTTACGTTTTATCTATATAACTAATTTACATCAATTGTTTGCTAAATTGTAACACTATCGTTGCCACACAATATAGTGTGTCACTCCCTATCCTTCAAGTATAATTTTAGCTGGGTCGCTGCTATTTACATAAAATAGCTAACATATCTGATTAAATGAGCGTCATAAACAGGTGAGTATCATCATATGGATCTAAAACAGCTCAATGCCTTTATCGCTATCGCTGATCTTAAAAGCTTTAGCGCCGCTACTAGCAAGACGGGGTTGTCACAGCCGACGCTTAGCCGGTTGCTCAAGCAACTTGAAACCGATATGGGCGTAGAATTAATCGACCGCTATCATAGACCGCTCCACCTGACCGAAGCGGGCGCGTTTTTTTACGATAAAATCAGCACCATTCTGACAGAGATTGATACCGTCACCAGTATGACCCAGCGCTTATCGGCGCCAAGTGCGGCTTTAAATATTGGCTTTGTACCATCGGTGCTGTACGGGCTATTACCTGAGGTTATCGCCAAGCTAAAGCAGTCTCATCCTGATATTGAGGTCAATCTCAAGGACATCAGTTCCTATCAGCAAATTCACGCCTTAAAAAGCGGTGATATTGATATTGGCTTTGGGCGTTTTGCGCATCAAGATCCGTGGATTCAGCAAATACTATTGCGGCATGAGCGTTATCTGGTAGCACTGCCTAAAGCACATCCGCTCGCCGATAGCGATGAGCAGCGTCTGATTGACTTGGCAAATAACCGCTTGATTTTATACCATCAAACCCATCTGCCTATTTCGACGACCGCGATACCTATTAAGTCTTCTAACGATCAGCCTTCTTTTGAGCCAGTCACTGAGCCTTTGCTGCATTTATTTGCCCAATATGGTATTTCACCATTTATGACCACCACCGTCAGTGATTTACAAGTGGCGCTCGGTTTGGTTGCCGCGGGCGAAGGCATTACTTTAGTCCCTGCCAGCCTAAAAACGGTGCGTACTGAGCAAATCGTCTATCGTCGCCTATTGCATGAAAATGCTACCTCTCCTATCTACCTGCATACCCTTAAAGACTTTATCCATCCAAAAATCCCCGACTTACTTAGCGCGATTTATCAAGTCTATGAGCGCCGCGGTATCACTTATCGCAAGCAAAGTTTTACCTCGCAAGGGTAAAGAGTATTAAAGTACGTCGAAGCGCTTTAAATCGTGCGAAATGGCAGCTATCGGCAGCATATTGTGGTATAAAGAACCGGCAAAAAAATTGGCGCTAACCCTTGATATTCATAAACTATTATGCTAACCATCAAGAATAGGTATGCAAACTATTAGTAATAATAATTAAAATAATCCTTATCTTGCTCAGCAGCAGTATGCTAAAGTCGATACAAGATGAATCGTTTTATATTTATAGTTTAACTGCTATATATATCGTATAAACCATTTCTCTCATGATCACTGGCAAACTGACACAGGTAAGTGATGTTTTGCCGTTTTAACCATTTCGAGGTATTCATGACCACACAACCACTCAACACTCCAAGCGCCACCGACGATGGCGCAACTGGGTACGCTGTTCCCCAGCAAGAAGGATTTAGCTGGCGGATTTTTGGCCCCGGTATATTAATGGCGACTGCTGCTATCGGTGGCTCGCATCTGATTTCATCGACGCAGGCGGGCGCGCTATATGGCTGGCAGCTGGCGATTATGATTATTTTAGCCAACGTCTTTAAGTATCCGTTTTTTCGCTTCGGCACCGATTATGTTTATGATACGGGCGAGAGTTTGATCGCAGGCTATGCCAAACGCTCAAAGGCCTATCTTTGGATTTACTTTATTCTCTCCATCCTATCAGCGGTGATTAGTACGGGTGCGGTGTCCCTAATAGCAGCGGTTATCTTAGGCTTTATGCTGCCCGCCTCTGTTCAGCTCTCAACCATGAGCTTGTCGATGATTATCGTAGCAGTATCATGGTTCTTCTTGATTGCTGGTCACTATAAGCTGCTCGATGGCGTGACCAAGTGGATTATGATTGCCCTGACCACAGCAACGGTCGCCGCGGTGGTCATTGCCGCTGGCAAGCCAACTGTTATGGTGACAGATTTTGTCGCCGCATCTCCTTGGAATCTTGCGACCTTGGGTTTCATTGTCGCACTGATGGGCTGGATGCCAGCGCCACTTGAGTTTGCAGCGATTACCTCGATGTGGACGTCAGCCAAAAGAAAAACCGACAACACCACTCACCGCCAAGGTTTGTTAGACTTTAACGTTGGTTACGCAGTGTCGGCTATTTTAGCCCTGTTTTTCTTAGCGTTAGGTGTGTTCGTACAATATGGCTCGGGTCAAGAGATTGAACTGGTCGGCGGCGCTTATATCAATCAGCTGATTAACATGTATACCGCCACCATTGGCGAATGGTCACGCCTACTGGTCGCCTTCGTCGCCTTTATGTGCATGTTTGGCACCACGATTACCTGCGCTGATGGTTACGGCCGCGCCAATGCCGAATGCTGGCGTTTGATTAAAGGTCAAAGTGAGATTAATAAAAAACAAATCGCTTTTTGGACCACTTATGCGATTGGTGGCGGATTGGTGATTATCACTTTCTTTACCGGACAATTAGGGGTGATGCTTAAGTTTGCGATGATATCGGCGTTTGTCTCGGCGCCTATTTTTGGTTGGCTTAATTATTCATTGGTTAAAAACCATAAAAAACTATCAATGGGTATGAACGCTTTATCCATTGCAGGTCTGATATTCTTGGCAGGTTTTGCGCTCTTGTTCCTTGCTAACCTTGCAGGATTTATTGGTTAAGCAATATTTACCATTAAGATTTTATGATATAGAAGTAAAAAAAGCCCTTTTAGCCCTGCTATGAGGGCTTTTTATTGTTAAGTGATTATTTTTTTTAAGAGTTGACTGACAAAAAACCCAGCTATTTGTAACTAAATGTAAATTAATTAATATGGTAAAGATGACGACTTTAGTAATATGAATAACTATTATGATAAAGGTTTAAAAAATGGATATTACTATTCTACAATTGAATATATTTAATATAAGTAATCACTGTTTAAAGTAAATTTAATATAAGCTTGAGAAACACCGCTTTGCAGACATGGATAATTGGGTATAATCAAGCACAACAATTTTATCCTTCATCACACGATAAGATTACCCTCCACGTAAGGACGACGATATGACCTCTTCAGCTGGCGCTCGCTTTCGCAGTGCAATAAAACAAAAAAACGATAACAACCAACCATTACAAATTGTCGGCGCGATCAACGCTTATACGGCGATGATGGCAACCCAAGTCGGTCATCAAGCGCTATATCTTTCAGGTGCGGGCGTGGCCAATGCCTCATTTGGTCTGCCTGATCTAGGGATGACCAGCCTTGATAATGTCTTAGAAGACGCACGCCGTATTACTGATGCAGTTGAGACGCCGCTATTGGTCGATATCGACACTGGCTTCGGCGGTGCCTTCAATATCGCTCAAACCATTAAAAAAATGGAAAAAGCCGGCGTTGCAGCGGTGCATATCGAAGACCAAGTGGCGCAAAAACGCTGTGGACATCGCCCAAATAAAGAAATCGTTAGTATCTCTGAGATGGTTGATCGTTTAAAAGCGGCACTTGATGCCAAAACAGACAAAGACTTTGTGGTCATGGCTCGTACAGACGCCCTATCTGTTGAAGGGCTTGATGCAGCGGTTGAGCGCGCCGTTGCTTTCCAAGAGGCTGGTGCTGACATGATTTTTGCCGAAGCATTGACTGATATTGAGATGTACCGTAAGTTTACCGACGTACTTGATATTCCAGTGCTTGCCAATATGACTGAGTTTGGTCAAACCGACCTTTATACCACTGAGCAGTTATATGACGTTGGGGTTGATATGGTACTGTATCCCTTATCAGCGTTTCGTGCGATGAATAAAGCGGCACTAAACGTTTATCAGCATCTGCTTGATGATGGTACGCAAGAGAAAGTCGTCGATACCATGCAAACGCGTATGGAGCTTTATGACTTCTTAAACTATCATGAGTTTGAGCAAACGCTAGATAAGCTGTTTGCCAATAGTAAATAAGCATTAAGTCAACCATAAGCAAAATCATCTACCTTTGGTTTTGCTTATTCACTTTTAGTCATCTTTATTTTTTAACTCAAAAAGAGCTACCAACAAAAGGAATTTAACATGGCAGCACAGAACCAATCAACAAAAGTATTGTCAGGCGCAGGTCTACGTGGTCAGGTCGCGGGCAAGACGGCACTATCGACGGTCGGTAAATCAGGCTCAGGTCTAACCTATCGTGGTTATGATGTGTCAGAGTTGGCCGATAAATGCGTCTTTGAAGAAGTGGCTTATTTGCTACTTTATGGCAACTTGCCAACCCAAAGTGAGCTTGATGCTTATCAGACTAAATTGAAAGGTTTACGCGGCTTACCTCAAGCATTAAAAGATGTGCTTGAGCGTATTCCTGCGGACGCCCATCCGATGGATGTATTGCGTACCGGCTGCTCAATGCTTGGTAACCTTGAGATGGAAACCGACTTCTCACAACAGAACGATAAAACCGACCGCATGCTAGCGGTATTCCCATCAATCATCAATTACTGGTACCGCTTTACCCACGACAATGTGCGTATCGAAACCGAAACCGATGATGATACGATTGGCGGTCACTTCTTACATCTGCTTAAAGGTGAAAAACCAAACGAGCTTCATACCAAGGTTATGAACGTCTCACTTATTCTTTATGCTGAGCATGAGTTTAACGCCTCAACCTTTACCGCGCGTGTTTGTGCCTCTACCCTATCTGATATCCACTCTTGTATCACTGGCGCGATTGGCTCGTTACGTGGTCACTTACATGGCGGCGCCAATGAAGCGGCGATGGATATGATTGAAGGCTTTAGCTCACCAGATGAAGCCGAAGAAGAGATGATGGCGATGCTGGCGCGAAAAGACAAAATCATGGGCTTTGGTCATGCCATCTATAGCGAATCAGATCCACGGAACGTGGTGATTAAAGGCTGGTCTGAGAAGTTAGCCGCTGACGTTGGTGATACTGTGCTATACCCAGTATCGGTACGCTGCGAAGAAGTGATGTGGCGTGAGAAAAAGCTGTTCTGTAATGCCGATTTCTTCCATGCCTCTGCCTATCACTTTATGGGTATTCCAACCAAACTATTCACGCCAATCTTTGTTTGCTCACGCTTAACTGGTTGGGCCGCTCACGTGTTTGAGCAACGCGCTAACAACCGTATCATTCGCCCAAGTGCCGAATATACTGGTGAAGAATTGCGCCCAGTACCAGAGATGAGTGCGCGTTAATTTTTCTTGATGTAGAAGCTACGTAGAGTGTGCCGATTTGATGCACTCTACCATTACTTTTAAATAAGTTAAAACCCCATGATATTTGACAATACTTTCGATATTAAATCGGCATTAAAGAATGCACCGTTTTTGCATACTTGGTGGTCTTGCGCCAAAGAGGGTACAGACTTTAAGAAAACTTTTACAGACGAACTGGAAAAAGAGCTTTATATAGGCCATCCGCTATATGGACTTGAGGTCGAGATCATTGCACGACGGGGCGCAAATGACGATTGCTTGTTTAAGATTACTCATTCAAACCAAGTGTGTGTTGTACACTTAACTTGGAAGAAGGATACTGAAATTCCTCCTTACCCACTAACGCATATATATGAAAGCTTAGACCACTGGTATGAAACAGACAAAATGTTATTGGTTATGCTATCGGTCTTATTACAAATTTGGACTTCGAAAGTTACATTTATGCTTTAGACAGCAAAGAATGTCTGTTGACGGATAATGAGTATCTAAGTTTTATTTCTTTAAATTTTGATAGTAGGTTTGAAGCATTGATAGCTTTTAATCAGTGGTTTAGAAAAAAATTCAAAGATGCTAGATACGATTTATTAGAGATGAATAAAAGATTTAATAAGTGATTGAATATTTTCCTCTACTAAGTTTTTTTAGCAAAGCTACTTTTTATTATTAAAAATGATTTTGCCAAACGAACTATTCTTTTCAATCCACATTGCAACCAGCCAACAGCCAAAGGTGACTTATGGACAACGCCCTCGTACAACCGATGAATGAACAATTTAAAAAACCATTACCCGATACTGATTTGTATTACTTTGACGCCCGTGAAGCGATTGAAAATATCGAAGCTGGCGCCTATGACAAACTACCGTTCTGCTCAAAAGTATTGTGTGAAAACTTGGTACGCCGCTGCCCACCAGAAGACTTAACCGCAGCCCTTAAGCAGCATATTGAAGGCAAGCAAGACCTCGATTTTCCGTGGTATCCTGCTCGCGTCGTCTGCCACGATATTTTAGGTCAGACTGCGTTTGTTGACTTGGCAGGTCTACGTGATGCTATCGCTGAGCAAGGCGGTGACCCATCAAAAGTAAACCCTATCGTACCGACTCAGCTTATTGTCGACCATTCACTAGCGGTTGAACATGCAGGCTTTGAAGAAAACGCTTTTGAGAAAAACCGCGCCATCGAAGAGCGCCGTAACGATGACCGTTTTCACTTTATCAACTGGTGCCAGTACGCCTTTGATAACGTCAACGTCGTACCGCCTGGTAACGGCATTATGCATCAAATCAACCTAGAGAAAATGTCGCCGGTTGTGCAAGTGGTACAAAATAAAGCCGGTGAACAAGTGGCGTTTGCCGACACTTTGGTTGGTACGGATAGCCATACGCCGATGGTTGATGCTTTGGGTGTGATTTCAATCGGTGTTGGCGGGCTTGAAGCGGAAAGCGTCATGCTAGGCAACCCCTCATACATGCGCCTGCCAGATTATGTTGGGGTCAAATTAACGGGTAAATTGCAAAAAGGCATTACTGGTACCGATTTGGTATTAGCTATGACTGAATTCTTACGTGATGCAGGGGTGGTATCTACTTATATCGAATTCTTCGGTGAAGGGGCACGCCAATTAAGCGTCGGTGACCGTGCGTCTATCTCAAACATGACCCCAGAATATGGCGCCACTGCCGCGATGTTTTATATCGATGAGCAAACTATCGACTATTTGCGTCTAACGGGCCGTAGTGAAGAACAAATCAAACTGGTTGAGCAGTATGCTAAGCAAACCGGTCTGTGGGCTGACGGTATGGAAAATGCTATTTATCCACGCGTTCTTGAGTTTGATTTATCAAAAGTCGTTCGTAATATGGCCGGCCCTTCACGTCCGCATGCGCGCGTATCAACCACAGACTTGGTTGCTAAAGGCATTGCTCATGGCGAAGGTGATAAATTACCTGAACCAAAAGATGGCTTAATGCCAGATGGCGCGGTGATTATCGCCGCGATTACCAGCTGTACCAATACGTCTAACCCGCGCAATATGGTTGCTGCTGGTCTTGTCGCCCGTAATGCGAATAAAAAAGGTTTGCTGCGTAAGCCTTGGGTGAAATCGTCATTAGCACCTGGCTCAAAAACGGTCAAGATGTACTTAGAAGAAGCTGGCCTGATGCCTGAGCTACAAGAAATCGGTTTTGACGTGGTTGGCTTTGCTTGTACTACTTGTAACGGTATGAGTGGCGCGCTTGATCCTGATATCCAGCAAGAAATCATCGACCGTGACTTATTTACCACCGCTGTACTATCGGGCAACCGTAATTTTGATGGTCGTATCCACCCGTATGCTAAGCAAGCATTTTTAGCGTCACCGCCATTAGTGATTGCCTACGCTATCGCCGGTAACATTCGCTTTGATATCGAAAAAGATTCGTTAGGTAAAGATCAAGCTGGCAATGACGTGTATTTAAAAGACATCTGGTTTGATGACGATGAAGTTGATGCTATCGTCGCCAAAGCGGTGAAGCCTGAGCAATTTAACGCCGTGTATATCCCAATGTTTGATGAAGCCAAAAAAGACACCGGCAAGGCGCTAAGCCCACTGTATGACTGGCGCGAGATGACCACTTATATCCGTCGTCCGCCGTATTGGGAAGGCAAAATGGCGGCGATGAATAAGCTAAAAGGTATGCGTCCACTGGCGGTGCTTGGCGATAATATCACCACTGACCATTTGTCACCGTCTAACGCGATTTTGGGCGATTCGGCTGCTGGCGAGTACCTTGATACCATGGGCCTGCCTGCGGAAGACTATAACTCTTATGCGACTCATCGCGGCGATCACTTAACGGCGCAGCGTGCAACATTTGCCAACCCTAAATTGCTCAATGAGATGGTACGCGACGAGAACGGTGACGTAATTCAAGGGTCACTTGCTAGAGTAGAGCCAGAAGGTCAGGTCATGCGCATGTGGGAAGCGATTGAAACCTATATGAACCGCGAGCAACCGCTGATCATCATCGCCGGCGACGGCTATGGTCAAGGCTCAAGCCGTGACTGGGCTGCCAAAGGTGTACGTCTGGCTGGCGTTGAAGTCGTGGTTGCAGAAGATTTTGAACGTATCCATCGTCAAAACTTGGTCGGTATGGGCGCGCTCCCCTTGCAGTTTAAAGAAGGGGTCAATCGCAATACCTTAAATATCGATGGTACTGAAATATTCGATATCGAAGGCGAAGTATCTGCTCGTGGTGAGATGACGTTAGTGATTCACCGTAAAGACGGTAGCGTCGATAAAGCACCTGTTATCTGCCGTTTAGATACCGCTGATGAGGTGAAAATGTATAACGCTGGCGGTATGCTACAACGCTTTGCCAAAGAGTTTATCGATGGCACGTTAGATATCGCGTAATCCGCATGAATTTTGAGTAATCAAAGAGCCGATGTTGTATAAATTATACGGCATCGGTTTTTTAATCTTTAGATATGAAAAATAATGAGCCTAGTGCTTTATAACGAGCATTAAAGTATTAATTTAACGTCCCGATAAAAGTTCTCATGTGGGCCAAACATTAACAAGGTAAGGACAAGTTGACCATCATCGATTTGATAAGCCAATAATGTTAACTGCTTTAGCATTTTAAACTTATAAATTCGTACGGACGATAAGTCACCTACCTTTTGCACACCTATATCAGGATGGTCAATGATGGCACGTACAGCATCATCTAAATCAGCTTTCTGATTATTGTGCAATTTTTTAACGGCTTTTTTAAAACTATGCGATTGAATAATACTTAAAGGCTGAGTCATTATTTATCCAAAGTAAACTATCCAAAGTAAACTATCCAAATTCGTAGGGTTCAACCATACCAGCATCAACTTCTGCTTGCGCAATCAAAAGCTGACGAACAAATTCGTAAGACAGATCAGGGTTGTCTTCCATAATTTGTCCAATGGTAGCCCAATGCTCTATTTGCTTTGGTGGGGTACGATGTTGTGCTTTAGATATCGCATAGGCTTTATCAACCAGCGCCTTGTTAAGACGTATGCTCGCAGTGGACATAACTTTCTCCATATTCAAATTCAAAATATTAACCCTTGTGGCATTTTACCACAAAAATAGTGTATTAACGACTCTCATCCTCATAAACAGATATAAGGAATAAGAAATGACCCAATCAACTTTAAAAAACACACCAAAATTTGCCCCACAAGTCTCAGTTCCTGCTACCTATATGCGCGGCGGTACTTCAAAAGGTACTTTCTTTAAACTATCTGATTTACCAGAGCGCTGCCAAGTGGCCGGTAAGTCGCGTGATAATTTCCTCTTGCGAGTTATTGGCAGCCCCGACCCTTATGGTAAGCAAATTGACGGCTTGGGCAATGGTAGTTCTAGCACTTCAAAGACGGTAATTTTGTCTAGAGCATCACGCGCAGATCACGATGTCAATTACTTGTTTGGACAAGTCAATATCGCCAAACCTATGATAGATTGGGCGGGAAATTGCGGTAATTTAACCGCAGCAGTTGGTGCTTGTGCGCTTAATATGGGCTTAGTTGATGCTGATAAAGTTACTAATAGTATTGATGACAGTAGTGAGAGTGGCATTTGCGAAGTACGTATTTGGCAAGAAAATATCAGTAAAACCATTATCGCTCATGTGCCTGTTTACTTAGATGCGCAAGGCAAGGTACAAGTGCAAGAAACCGGCGATTTTGAATTAGACGGTGTGACCTTTCCTGCTGCCGAAGTAAAGATTGAATTTATCGACCCGGTAGATTCATCAAGCGATATGTTCCCCACGGGCAACCTAATCGATGATTTTGATGTGTCTGGCTGTGGTTTAAGTACCGATAGCGTCAAGGCCACCTTTATCAGTGCCGGTATTCCAACCATCTTTATGAAAAGCGCTGATTTGGGCTTTACTGGTACGGAACTGCAAGGCGACATCAATAGTAATAGCGAAACCTTAGCTAAGTTAGAGGCAATCCGTGCCAAAGGTGGCGTTGCGATGGGGTTATTTAAAGACGTCAGTGAAGCACAAAGTAGTCAACATATTCCAAAGATTGCTTGGGTTGCCCCTGCACAAAGTTATAGCGCCTCAAGTGGCAAAGCCGTTGATGCAGCAGACATTGACTTAGTCGTACGCGCGATGAGTATGGGACAATTACATCATGCGATGATGGGTACGGCAGCGGTGGCGATTGCCGCAGCAGCAACGACGCAAGGTACATTGGTCAATGAAGCAGCTGGTGGTAGCGAATTAGGTGAAGTGCGCTTTGGGCATCCATCAGGAACGCTACTCGTCGGCGGTAAAACCGAACGCGTGAACGGACGCTGGCAAGCCAAAAAAGTCTCCATGAGCCGCTCTGCACGCCGTATTATGGTTGGTGAAGTTTTTGTACCAGCGGATGCTTTTTAATAACGACAATTTTTAGGAAACGAACTTAAAAGAAAATTAAAGGTAACAAGGTTTAAGATACTGCTTAAAGTCTTTATACTGGTGGTCGCTTATTATTATGAATAATAAGCAGTTAATACATGCCAATATCAAATTAAATAGCGCCTTAACCCTATGAGTACTCCGCCACGCCGTGTTCCTTTAGACATCAAGCCGCCCACCAAAAAAAAGGAACGGGGGGCTTTGCTGTGGTCGATTTTAAAAAGGCTCGGAGAGTTTGCAAGACCCTATCGCGGGCTTTTTATTTTAACCTTAATATTGACAGTGCTTGGGTCGTTTACCGCGCAGGTGAATGCCTTTGTCTTGCAATATACCATCGATACTTTGACCAATATTGTTGGTTTACCTGACCCATGGGTAGAAGGTATAAAATTACTGACGCTCATTAGCGTGATTTTATTGGTGAAAGAAGTCCTTAACGTCATCATTACCTTTGGTCAGCGCTATTTTGGTGAGCGTATCCGTATTAACCTATCGCGTGATTTGTCACAAAAGGTAGTTGACCGTATTTTGTCTTACAAAATGGCGTTTTATACCAGCGACGAGAACGCCAGCGGTAAGCTGCAAACCCGCATTGATTTGGGGGTCAGCAGTCTCACGCAATTGGTACAAAACTTCTTTATTGACATGCTGCCGCTGTTTGCCAGTGCTATCGTGTCATTAATCATTATGTTTAACGCCAATTTTTGGGTCGGTATGGTCGGTTTGATTATTGTGCCGATTTACTTTTTTGTCAGTCAGCGCCAAGCCAACCGTCTGCAAGGGTTTCGCAAACAAATGCGCCAATATCGCGAGACCAAAAGCGGCTTGGTGATTTCGATTATTGACTCTATCACGGTGATTAAATCCTTTGTGCGCGAGCCGATTGAGTCCGGTAAGCATTGGGACATCCAAAAGGATATGACCGCCAATCAGCTACGTATTCGCAGTATTGCGTTTATGTATAACGCTGGCAAAACCTTTATCGAGCAAATCGGCGTGGTGGCAATTATTGTCCTAACCTCATATTTTGTGCTCAACGGACAGATGACCATTGGCGCCATTATGTTCCATATCCTACTGTTTCAAAACGTCGCGGCTCCCATTCGCGAATTGCACCGCATTTACGACCAAATTAATAATGCCCTCACCTATGCCGAAGGCTTCTTTGATATCTTGGACGACGACCAAGCAATTGAAAACGAAGGTAAAGTCAAATGTACCGATTTAAAAGGTCATATCGAGCTAAAAGATGTCAATTTCTCCTACCCCAATGGCAAGCAGGCGCTGCATGATGTGAGTTTTAATATTCATCCCAATCGTATCACCGCTTTGGTCGGATTAAGTGGCGCAGGTAAAAGCACGATTATTAATTTATTGGTCAAATTCTATGACCCAAGCAGCGGTACTATTTGCCTCGATGGGCGTAATTTAGAGGACTACAGCACCCATGACTTGCGTGAGCAAATCGGCTTAGTGCTACAAAAGAACCATATTTTCTCAGGGACGATCGCCGACAACATTCGTTACGGGGCGATGGATGCCACCGATGAGGAGATTATCGACGCCGCCAAACAAGCCTCTATTCATGAGCAAGTCGTTGGTATGCCTGAAGGCTATGACAGTGAAGCCAAACTACTCTCCGGCGGACAGCAGCAGCGTATCGCGCTGGCAAGGATGTTTTTAAAAAACCCACCGATCGTATTTTTGGATGAACCAACGGCCAGCCTTGACGCTATTGCCACCCAGCAAATTAAGCACAGTCTAGATTTAATTAAAAAAGACCGTACGGTGATTATTGTCTCGCACAATATCTCGCAAATTATCGATGCTGATGATTTGGTGGTGATTGAAAACGGCCGTGTGATGGAGACTGGCACGCATGAGGAGCTTTATGCCAATCACGGTAAATACTATGAGATATTCAATGCCATGTCCGATAGTTTGAATTTAGATAAAATCAGTCAAACCTTAAATAGTTAATATAGGGCGAAATCGTTATAATGCTCAGTCTTTAAGACATTAAAAAACCCTTTAAATCGTTAAAAGCTAGCCGACTATGACCTGTGAATTTTCTATAAAAACCTTTGATGAGCTGACTACCGTTGATGTTTACCATATTTTAAAAGCGCGCTCACAAGTATTTGTGGTCGAGCAAAACTGCCCGTATCAAGACATGGACGAGTTGGATTTTGATTGTCTGCATCTGGTCGCCCATCAAGACGAAGCCTTGATTGGCTATTGCCGCATCATTCCGCCGCAATTTAATCATAAAAGATCCTCGGTTAATCCGTCAGGTCCGATACCGGCGATTGGCAGGGTTCTGGTGTTAGCAGAGCATCGCGGCTATGGCGTTGCCCGTCAAATGATGCTTGAAGCCATCAAATACTGCCGTAAAAAGTATGGTAAAAAAACCATCATCATCTCCGCGCAGACTTATTTGCTAAACTTTTACGAATCACTTGGATTTATCGTTGAAGGTGAACGCTACCTTGAAGACGGTATCGAGCATGTCACCATGGTTTTACCTGTCATTAAAAAAGTAAAGGTGAAAAAAGAAAGCTCGGGAATGGTGAGTAGTATTCTCAGTTTTTTGCTATTAATATTGGCACTTTTATTCATTGTCGGTTTGGTTTATCTCATGGTGTAACTTATGAAACGATAAAACAGTCTTACACGACTTCACTGTTGTTCGATATTGAGTATGTTATTTTTGATGCATCACTGATTGATAAATCATGTCGCTTATCAATCACTCCAATATTCGACTCAAGGAAGAGGTAACGATTATGTCTACGACTCAAAACGCTACGGTAGAGAGCAATATCCGTCCAGAGTATGACGATGAAATTCAAAAAATCGCCGACTATGTGCTTAATTACTCTATCGATAACGACTCGCCCAATAGTGCCGATGCTTGGAATACTGCTCGCCACTGTCTGATGGACACCCTAGGCTGCGGACTGTTGGCACTTTCCTGAATGTACCAAACACCTCGGACCCGATTGTGCTGATCAAATTACTCCTAATGGCGCGCGCGTCCCTGGTACGCCTCATAGACTTGACCCCATTAAAGCCGCTTTTGATATTGGCTGCATGGTGCGCTGGCTTGATTATAATGATACGTGGCTTGCTGCTGAATGGGGACATCCCTCAGACAACTTAGGCGGAATTTTGGCAGTGGCGGACTATATCAGTCAGCAAAACGTCAGCCAAAATAAAGCACCGCTCACCATGCGCGACGTTTTAGAAGCGATGATTATGGCGCATGAGATTCAAGGTGTGCTTGCCTTAGACAATTCATTTAACCGCGTGGGTCTAGACCATGTGTTCCTCGTCAAACTCGCCTCAACGGCGGTGGTCGCCAAACTCTATAAATTACCACGTGAGCGTATCATGGCGGCGATCTCGCAAGCGATTGTCGATGGTCAAGCGCTGCGTACCTATCGTCATGCGCCAAACGCTGGTAGCCGTAAGTCATGGGCGGCAGGTGATGCCACCAGTCGTGCGGTACGCTTGGTCGATATCACCCGCCGCGGCGAAATGGGCATCCCGGGAGCATTAACCGCGCCGCAATGGGGTTTTTATGATGTGTTGTTTAGCCATACCAATAAAGACCTAGCACTCAAACCTACAGGCGAGTGCCGTTTTACCTTTCAGCGCGAGTTTGGTAGCTATGTGATGGAAAACATCTTATTTAAGATAAGCTTTCCTGCCGAGTTCCATGCCCAGACCGCCTGTGAAGCAGCGGTTATTTTGCATCCTATGGTTGATGATAGAATCGATGATATTGAAAAAATCGTCCTGACCACGCATGATTCAGCGATTCGAATTATCTCCAAAGAAGGCGCACTTGCCAATCCTGCCGATCGCGATCATTGTTTGCAATATATGGTTGCCGTGCCTTTATTGACGGGTGACTTGATGGCAGAGAACTATGAAGATGATTACCACGAACAGCATCATATTTTGATTGATGGGCTGCGCCGTAAAATGGTCGTCGTCGAAGATCCCAATTATTCAAAAGATTATCACGACCCAAGCAAACGCTCGATTGCTAATGCCATTCAGATATTCTTTAAAGATGGCAGCAGTACCGATAAAGTCGCTGTCGAATACCCGATTGGTCATAAGCGCCGCCGCGCAGAAGGTATCCCAGTACTCAAAGCAAAGTTCCGAGCAAGCTTGGCAACGCGCTTTATTGACAGTTGCTGTGCGGATATTTTTGCGCTATGTGATGATCAAAAGCGCTTAGAGCAAACCCCAGTCAATGAGTTTATGGATCTATTTGTCGCTAATTAATGTTAAAGCGTATAAATAGTTCAGTGCGTTTTTGTTTTTATAAATTGGGTTTTTACCAATTTTTTACCAGGCTTTTACCAAGCTATCGACTCACCTGCCCAATCGACAAAACAACCAGATTGGGCGGAAGTCATCCTATCAAGTACTTCTAGTAAACGCTCGGCGCTATAAGCTGGCGAGAACAGCTTTTAGTCAGCCACATTGCCCTGAAAAGGCGATGATAACTGGGTATCGACGGTGCCTGGCTGCATGACGACCACGCAGACATCCTTTAGCGACCGACTCCATTCAATGCTCAAATTTTTCATACCCATATTCAGTGCCGCTTTACTCATACGGTAGCTGTACCAACCGCCAAGCTGATTGTCGCTAATACTACCAACCCGAGCCGATATGGTCGCAAAAATCGCCGGCTTATCCGCATTGCGCTCGGCTTTAGCCAGTAGTGGCTTGATATGCTTGGCAATCAGCAGGCTGGCTAAGGCGTTAATCTGCATATTCTGTAAAAAGAAGTCCGTCTCCAATTGTCGTAGCGCTTTTTCTGGTTGATTATGCGGCGTATGCAATAGCCCCACACAATTAATCGCCCAATCAATATGAGTGGTTTGCTGCTTAATATCAGCAATGGCTTGCTCGATACTTTTCTCATCGCTGACATCCATCGGTAACCAATACAAATTATCGGCCGCAAAATTAGGCTGATTTGTATGATAAGTGGCAAATATTTTTCCACTGCTTTTATTATTAGCACTCATCTCTATCAGCTGTTTAACCATCGCTTTGCCGATACCACCGCTAGCGCCAATGATTAAATAGTTTTTTTGATTCACAAAGCACTCCTTATTATCATATATAGTGAGAGAAAAGTAATATCAATACATCACGCACTGCTGATATCAATTTTTCTTGCTTGCTGTGCCTGCGCAGACAGAGGCTACGAAAAATTGATATCAGCAATACCGTAGCGTTTTTAGGGTATTTTGACTATATATGCATTCTTGCATTCATTTTGGCGTATTTACTTTACATTTACTATGCTAAAACGCTAAGAATAATAGAAGTTATCGCTATTCTATATAGGCTACAATAATCACTGACGGGTAAATACTCGACATCTATCAATTGAGATGTCTAACTGCCGTTAACCTTTAATCTTAACCTTTTAAATTTAACCAACGCCTTTATACGGATGTCATCGCCCTATGCTATCGCCCCAAGACCAATTGACTGAGCTGGTACGAACGCTTGAGACGCAGCAGCATGTCTTTGCCACTGACCCGCTACTTATCACAGAAAAGCTGCAAAGTGAGGATGGGAAGCCCATTCAAAAGTTGCATCGCCGCGCCTCGCGTATCGATAGTAACGGTGCGCTGGCACGTGTGCTTGGTAAAATTGATGGGCGCATCAAAGGTATTATGCTGGTTATGAGTGTGCTGTGGTGCATTTCGGGGTTTTTGGGGCTGTTTACCTTGCTGCAGACCAATGTGGTGAACTTCTTTTATGTGCTGGTTTGTCTGCTTGGCTTTCATACCATCATGCTCTTAGGCTGGCTAGTCATGACTTTGATTAATCAAGGTAAGCAGTCGTCAAATTGGTTTGCCAGTTTTGTGAGTCCAAGTTATCTGATACGCGGTAAGGACGATGTCACCAAAGCGGCGGTTGATTTGTACGAGCGTCAATTACAACACAGCGGTATGCGTTGGTATCTGGGGCGCTTTAGCCATCAATTGTGGCTCGCTACCTTGACTGGTATGCTGCTGGCGATCATATTTTTGTTGATTGTGCGCCAGTATAGCTTTAGTTGGGAGTCGACATTACTCTCTGATCAGGCGCTGATCACTTTGACTCAAATACTCGGCTGGTTACCAAGCAAAGTTGGATTTACCGTGCCTGACAGTGCTGCTATCGTACAGAGTCGTTTGGTGACTGATGCCATGCCCTTATCGATGGCGCGGCAATGGGCAGGTTTATTGGTCGGTAGCTTGCTGATGTACGGTATTGTACCAAGGGCGATTGCTTGGATATTTTGCGCCTTGATGTTCCGACGTAAAAAGATGCGTTTGGATATCAAGCAGCCATATTATCAAAAGATTCTGAACTTTTGGCAGCGTCATGTGGTCGATGCAGATGATTTTAAGGCAGCGCCTGCTCCTGTCGCGCCAAAAGCGACAGTGAGTACTGGCAAGAAACTGGTTGCTCTACTTGAATACCCATCACAGCAGGATCATTGGTGGCAATCAGGACTTAGTGCCGACATGAGTAGCCATAGTAATAATATTAACAGTAACATTAACAATGTCGAGAATTTCGGTATTGTTGACGACCGTGATGATATGGAGCGCTTAACGACTTATTTGGACAGCCATCCGGTTCAAGTGCTACTAGGTATACATAGCAAGGCTTTACCTGACCGAGGTACACTGCGTAAACTTGATCGTATTGCCGAACATGCCGCAGACGGCCTTATTGTACAGCTGCTCGGTGATGCCAACACCGCTAACACCAACGAGCAAGAGCAAGACTCAGAAATCCAAAGCGCAGAAAATCAGGGCGTTCGTTATCAGCAGTGGCAGACCGCCCTTGCCGCTCGAAAAATCGGCTTGGTTTAGCTTGCTTGTTTAGATACTCTAATACCGATACTCAATAATATTAATAATAAGATTCTATTATGAACAATGACAATAATAATCAAAGCAACCATCAAGATAATGCCAAAGCTGTCGGCCTGTTCGCCGATAAAGCCTATGAGCCCGTACGCGACTCAGAAGCTGATTTGAAAAATGAAAATGTGAATGCTGATACAGAGCTATCGCTGGATAAACCAGCGTCAGATGATCAAGCGCTATCGGTTAATACTGCCTTTAATAATAATGTCTCTAAAAAGACCATTGCCAGGGGCGAAGCACTCAAACTAGCGGTCGTTGGTCATACCAATACCGGTAAAACGTCACTACTGCGTACGTTACTCCGCGATGTTTATTTTGGGGAAGTGAAAAACGAAGCGGCAACCACTCGGCATGTCGAGCAAGCAAAATTAACCGACAGCCAAACGGGCGAAGTATTGGTGGTGCTGTATGACACGCCAGGTTTAGAAGATGCTTCGGGGTTAATGGATTGGCTAGAAGACAACACTGCCAGTCGCCGTGACGGTATTGAGCGTTTGCAGCAGTTTTTGGCAGCCGATATTGCCCAAGGCGGCAATGCGCTAGCTAACAATGGTAACAATGAGGACTATAGCCAAGAAGCCAAAGTAATTCGGCAGCTGCTGGCAAGTGATATGGCTATTTATGTTGTCGATGCGCGTGAGCCGGTACTCGGTAAGTATAAAGATGAGCTGGCTATTTTATCTTGGGCGGCGATACCGGTTATGCCGGTATTTAACTTTACTGACAGTCAAGATGCCAATATCGACGCATGGCAGACGATGCTGGCAAGACGTAATTTGCACATCTCAACGCGCTTTGATTCCGTGGCTTTCGAATTTAAAGATGAGATGCGCTTATGGCAAAATCTTGCCATCATGCTCACCCATTCTGAGATGCTTGAGCAACTCATGGCACGCCGTACAGAAAACTGGGCGCAGCTCTATGAGGAGGCCAATATCATCATTGCCGATTTTTTATTAAATGTTGCCTCCTTTGTGCGTGAAATTAGTGAAGATGATGATCCAATGCCCGTACTTGCGCAAATGCAAGAAGCGGTCAGGCAGAGTGAACGGGCAATGCAGAACAGCCTGCTTAACTTATATAAATTTTATGATAACGCCGTGGCAGCAACGCCACTTGAGTTACAAGCCTATCAGCAAGACCCTTTTGACCCTGAACTGCTCAAAAGCTATGGTATTCGTACGACATCTGGTGCAGCAGCGGGCGCATTATTAGGTTTGGGTATTGATGCGGCGGCACTCGGCACCACGTTAGGTTTGGGCGCTGCCATTGGCGGTATCGCAGGCGGGCTATTATCGAATACCAGTAGCATCGCTGATAAAATCACTGGCGTAAAGCGCTTATATATCGACCCTGCCACCCTAACCTTACTCGCCACGCGAGCGATAGATTTGCTCACCGCACTGCGTCATCGTGGTCATGCAGCAACCGATGCCACCCAACTGATATATAGCGGCGCAAAAAACGATGCTGATATCTCAAATAACGACAACCTAAGTAACGATAATGAAGAAAGTGTCGTGACGCCGTGGCCGCCACATAAATTACCCAGTGAGCTTAAAAAAGCTCGCGGCAAACCGCAATGGTCATCACTTAGTAGCGGTAAATCTGAACAGGCTCAGCTACTACGTGCAGATATGGCGTGGTCGCTGGCAAGTAAATTACAGTTATATAAGCCTGAGCGTTAAGTGTTAACCGTCGCTTTCTTTTATTTTTCAAACATATGGCTTTCAAGCGACCTTTAAGATGGTGGGCGTAACAGCATACTTAATGCTTCAGTACCGCGTATGTCTGTTTGCTGCAAGTAGATTGGATACAGTGGATACTTGGAGAAACTGTTTTCAATATCCTGCAGCAAGTGCTGTTGCCGCTTGGCACGAAGAAGCCAAAATTCATCTGACTGCGTGGGTACTATCAGCTGATTGATAACTATCGCGGCTGGTGTGAGTTTACTTTCTTCCAACTGTTCGATAGCGCGTTTGGTTTCTGCCAGTGGTAGCACATCGGCAGTCATCACCAATACAATCGCTGTTTGGCTACGGTCATGAAGCAATATCCCTGCTTGTCGAAACAGCTGTTTACGTTTTTCTAGTACGGCTACCGCTTGCTCCCAGCGGTCGGGCTTTTTTTGGGCAAACGGATTTGGCACATCTTTTTTATTGATGTCTTTTTGACTGCTCTTTTGATTGTGGCTGTCTAAATGGTTTGCGACTGAGCGTAATTTTGCCTGTCGCCGCTGCTGTGCTAGCAGCCCATCTGTCCATGCGCCCATCATCTCTGGCAATACGAGTAAGCGCAACGTATGGCCAGTTGGCGCGGTATCAAATATGATATGTTCATACTTCTTATCAGAGTTGGCATCTGCGGCGCAGACGAGATGCTGACACATGGACTCGAGCATCGCTGCTTCTTGTGCACCGGGTGCTGATTTTGATAGCCTCAGATGCTCACGAATTTTGGGCATCATATCGGGATTGGCATAAGCACTGATGGTATGCTCAACTTGGGCAAAATGCGCATCGACGATGACGTCAGGATTTAGCTCGATTGCATCAAGATAAAGCGTTACCGCTGTTTTCTCGTTACTTAACCGCATATTAAGCACATCACCCAAGCTATGGGCCGGATCGGTTGAGATAATCAGTGTCTTTTTTTGCTGGCTTGCGTAATAACTGGCAAGTGCGGCGGCAGTAGTGGTTTTTCCCACACCGCCCTTACCGCCGATAAATATAATCGGTTGTGCTTTTAGTTGTTCTACTAATGTATGTAGAGGATGTAATGCCATATTTTTATCTCATTTCTTATATTATTTTTATTTTTCAATCATGAATAAACGATTAGCAGCAGCCAACATGGTCAAATGGGCATCTATCCATACCCATGCGGGTGTGCCATTCGTGAAAGTTTTCTAAAAATAACGGCTGTAACTCTAAGGTATAAAAGCTGGCAGGATTATCAATGCCTAAGCTTTCAGCAAACATCAGCAGCATAAAGAAATCTTCTTCATCACGGGCAGCACGTGCCATCGTTTGGCGATAAGGTGCATGATAAAACTCATTTAGTCCTGCCACAAACCGTTGCCACCATGGTTGAGTACTCTCTGGTGGTTGGGCGTTTTCTATATCATTTGATGTGTTTTTATTTTCCATAATTCGCTTATACCCTACTTATTTCTTATTGCCTATCATGCCTATGTGATACAAAAAACGCCAGCAATTGCTGCTAGCGTTTTTGAGTTGATAAATATTTAATATGGTTTAGCGTTTAAATGTCACCGCTTTTGCCTTTGTGTATCGACCACTCTTTACGCAGTACCGACAGACTCTCAAACGTCACCAAAATCGTTGCGATCAAGATAATGATGTCCATAATGATCAGTAGCCAATTGCCATCAGTGAAGAAGGTTTTTAGCTGAATTAATAGAGCAAAGACAGTCATAACTAATAAGAAAGTCAGTGGCCCCAAGGTGTACCAAACTGGCTTACCCTTACGCAATAAAATAACCGTAACAATCATCAAGGTTAGGGCTGCCATCAGCTGATTGGTCGTACCAAATAGTGGCCAAATAATCATGCCACCTGCACCATCAATACCACCGGCGCCAAATGCTAATAATAGACAGCTACCGACGGCAAGGAAAGTAGCCACGACACTTTTACTTAGCACTGGAATGTTATAAAACTCACCAAACTCTTGGAATATATAACGTTGTAAGCGGACACCCGTATCCATCGTGGTGCCAGCGAATAATGCTGCCATAACAGTGAGCATTGTTTGAGAAAGCACCATATCGATACCAACACCTGCATTTAAGATGGTCGCACCACCATCAATAAAAGCACCGATAGAGCCGTCGCCAAATTTTTGATAAACCGCTTGCCAATCACCGAGTGTCGCAAAACCTGCGGTGGCCGCAAGAATGGCGCCCAGTGCGAGCATACCTTCACCCATAGCGCCAAAATAACCAACAAAACGTACATCGCCTTCTTTATCAATCTGTTTAGAAGTCGTTCCGGTCGCCACCAAACCATGGAATCCTGAGATAGCGCCGCAAGCAATAGTGACGAATAACAATGGCATTAATGACGGCGTGCCGATGGGTAAATCATGATTAATCGCTGGCGCGACAATGTTTGGTGTCGCAATAAATACGGCTGCATACAATAAAATCAAACCAACAAATAATTGTAACCCATTAATATAATCGCGCGGTTGCAGCAGCATCCATACTGGTAATAATGAGGCAATCGCCGCATAGGCGAATAAGATAATAATCCAAACCGCATTATCAGGCAAGCCAAAGACCGTTTCAGGCAACACAATTGGGAACATAGGGCCAAGATAGATCAGACCGTATAAAGCAGTGACGCCAATGATAGAGACCCAAATCAGATTCATCTTGTAGCGATAGATACACTGACCGATGATAAAGGCCACCACCAATGCGCCCCAAACAGGCAATACAGCAGATGGCGTTTTGATCATCATGTTAGCGATAGCCACACCAAACACCGCATTGACCATCAATAGTAATAAGAAAATAACCACCATCATCAAGCTACGGACACGGGTCCCCATGACCGTACCAGCAATAGAGCCAATCGACTGACCTCGATTGCGCATACTTGCCCAAATGGCCGACATATCATGCACACCCGCCATAAAAATAGTACCGAGCACCACCCAAATGATGGCTGGCACCCAACCCCAAATCACGGCAATGGCAGGACCAATGATCGGCGCCGCTCCAGCGACTGAGGTGAAATGATGTCCCCATAGCACATATTTATTTGTGGGGACATAATCTACCCCATCTTTCATTGTGTGTGCTGGCGTGGGACGGTTGTTATCCAATGCCAAAATTTTAGTGGCAATAAATTTTGAGTAAAATAGGTAGCCGCAAAGCATGGCAGCTACACCGAATAAAAGTACAATAGCACTATTCATCTCATCTCTCCCTAGACAGGTAGTAGGTAGTCTTATAAGTTCAAGCTTTTTAAATCAAAATATGAAAAATATGCTAAATTAGTGTGCAGTGAGTGACTCCTCTCACCTGTCATCGGATAAATCGTCGGAATCTTGCGAGACTAGTATTCATCAGTAAAATCTGGAACTTTACTATTCAGGCACATCGCTAATTAGCATATATTGTGGTGAGCCTTTGCCAAAAATTCTGGTTAAATGGTAACCGATTTCACGATAAATGTAACGTTCATAAGGCATGAAAAATAACAAATAAAGGAAGCATAATGGCACATTATTTTGGATTCGTTCCTTCAGACAAATTAAAAGCGCTTATTACTGAAGCAGAGCAAGTGGTTGAATCAAATGAGTCAGTAGATTACTACCCTTATCGCGACGCGTTGACTCACCAAACCGCGCGTGACCTGATTGACAACCTACTCGTCGGCTTAGTGGATATTATTCCAAACCCTGAGCGTCAAGCAGCCATGCGCAAAGTGGTCGGCACCGTTGAAAAAGCGACGGACACGCTATTAAACATCCTACTGGGTAAAGAAAACAACGAAGAAGTGCTACCCAGCTTTCATTTTTTAAGAGATCGAGCGACATTTATCGATAATGATGGTATCAAGCGCATTGGTTTTCAGCTGTCTGACAAAGACGCTATGACCATCGACAAAGGCTTTGCAGCGATTACGCCTGAGCATACAGATATGAAAACCTTTAAAACCGCGCTTGAAACCATGAACGAGGAAACGTTGACACACTTTGTCAGCCGCTATGCTGAAACCTTAAAGCTTGGCATGATCAAACGCAAATCTGTGCCCGTTGCCAAAGCGGCCATCGACAAAGGCATGTCTATGGCATTAAACAAGCTATTGCCCGATTTGCCAGATACTTCCTTAAACCGTTTGGCCAATTATTATCGCCCATTTATCGTAAAAAAACCTGAATAGCGGTTGTATTAGCAACTATTATGTTTTTATTAAAACGGTAGTGTTGGGCAAATTTGCTAAAATTTGCTAAAATAGGCGGCACTTTTATCAAAGGCGCAACTCATGACCCAAATTAACAACCAAGAAATTGAAAAAACCCTGCGCAACTCAGAGTGCCTGATCAGCAGTATCGAAGTAGCCGCTGCTTATGAGCGCTTGGCCGCCCAGCTCAATCTACATTATGCCGGTTTAAACCCAATCGTGATGGTCGTTATGAACGGCGGACTTATCCCAGCCGGTCAGCTATTGACTCATCTAACCTTTTACCATCGCATGCATTATATCCATGCATCACGCTATCGTGATAATGCGGGTACCAATGAGCTTGATTGGAAATTTAAGCCTGACGTAAGTATCGAAGGCGAACACGTTTTATTAATCGATGATATTTTTGACGAAGGTATTACTTTAAAAGCCATTGTTGAAGAATTAGGTAAAGAAAAACCCTTATCGATTGAATGTTGCGTATTACTCAATAAAGAGCATGATCGCAAAGTTGCAGACTTTGATGTCGATTTTGTTGGTATCAACGTTGCAGATCGTTATGTCTATGGCTGTGGCATGGATTTCCATGGTTACTTGCGTCATCTGCCTGGTATCTACGCTATTAAAGAAGACAAAATCTAGTCATTCTTTGGTTGAATGTTTTGAATGTATCGCATAATAAAAAAGCATCCGACTGGATGCTTTTTTATTGCTTATTGCTTTGATTGTAGTCAGTGGCAATTAAAATTGCAATGCCAAACCCGTATGGCGCTCAGTGGGTGTTTGGACGGCCTTTTCCAAAGCGGATTTCGTACTATATATGGTTACCTGTTTTTTGGCACGAGTCACAGCGGTATAAATAAGTTCTTTACTCAGCAATCTTGCATGACTATTATCAAAAGTAATGGCCACATGATCAAACTCAGACCCTTGCGATTTGTGAATAGTCATCGCATAGGCTGTGGCGATCACCTCTTCATTGAGAAGATTGACGGCTATCCCCTGCTTCTTGTTTTCAAAAAACACTTCGAGTCGACTACGCTCATTACCAGTTTGCAAACAAAACCCAATATCGCCATTAAATAATCCTAGCTCATAATTGTTTTGAAGGACCATAACGGGACGACCATGAAACCATGTGTTTTGACCCAGTGGTAGCTTAAGCTCAGTAAGGTGCCATTGAGTAAAGTATTTATTAATATAATGGTCGCCCCACTCGCCATTATGGCCAGCAGTTAACACCCTGAACTGATTAAAGGTTTCCATTAATGAAGCAATGGTATCTTTAACTGATTCTGGCACGGATTTTTCTATCGGATTTATCAGCAGCGTTTTTATTTTGTTTATGTAAGTATGGTAGTTTGATGTGAGGTTTGAGATATTTTTATTCTTGCTTAGGCTATTTTCTATTTCATTATGTAGAGAAGCTTCTGTTTGTAAGGGGTTAATGTTATTCACATATTGAAAACTCAGTACCTTATCATGCTTTAACAGCTGCCAAATAGTATGAGTATCTGTCTTTGCCTTATTAATTTGATAAGCAAGCTTACCAATACCCGAATCTGATGTAAATCGACGACTCTCTGTTAGCTCTGCATGGATAGGCTCTAACCGCGGAATGCGGCACAAGTCAGCCAGTACCGCCCCTGCATCTACAGCTGCCAATTGGTTTGCATCTCCTAGTAGTATCAGCCTTGCGCCAGGCTTTACCGCACTCACAAGATAGTTCGCCAGCTCCACCCCTAGCATCGACGCCTCATCGACGATAATAATATCCTCGCCCAGTGGATTATTAGCATCATAACGCGGTCTGCCAGTACGTCCGATACCTAGCAAGCGATGAATGGTTTTGGCTTCTTGTAATTGTAGTTCGACATTCGCGGTGTCTAACGCGGCTTGCAAAGACTCTTGCATACGCTGTGCCGCTTTACCAGTTGGGGCTGCTAATGCCAAGCTAGCACTGTCAGTGCTAAATCTAATGCTTTTAGACGCATCTGCCCCACTCTCTGTTGCCTGTTGCAGTGCAATCACTAGCTGAGCAACGGTGTAGGTCTTCCCCGTACCTGGTCCACCAGTAATAATGCTAAAGGCGTTGTTATTGGCGACATTAATTGCCTTTATCTGATTTTCGTGTAGGTTTTCGGGTATTGCTATCTCTAGCGGTGTTACCTGATGGTCTAAAATAGTGTTGATGCGCGCGGCTAAGTTAAATTCTGCTTGCCAAGCTCTGTGTAACCAAAAAGTGATTGCTGCGTTTTGTTTATCAGCCTTTTTGTTATTTACAAGCTGATAAACGATAGGTTGATTATTTTTGCTTAGGCTATTTATATTTTCATTCTGGTTTGTATTAGCATTAACGTCAGCGAACAAAGTGTGCTCATCGATTAACTTAGAAAAAAACGTTAAGTTACTATTTTTCAATAATTGGTAGAGTGCCGCTACTGTATCAAGCCTTTTAACCAACATCTCTTTTTCATGATTACTGAGTGCCAGCTGCGCCCATAGCTGGTCTTGCTTAGCAAACAAGTTCTCTAGCAGTACGAATATTGATACCTCAGCCGTAATATCCACCTCTGACTGAACCTCTATTTGAGTGTCATTCAAGGCAATAAGCGGCATCGCTAGCATCTCTAACAGCTGCTGTTGCCAAGCATATAGTGTCACCACTTCGTCATTGATATGACCGCTGAGCGGTACTTCGTGCTCAGTTTCCTGAATGGTGAGTACAGTATGCCCCTCTTCTAAATGCGCGGCTAACATAGTAAATAAGGCTGCAAATAAACCGCTGTCTGGTGTTCTGTCTATTTTTTCACTACCAGTATTAAGCTTGGCATCGGTCACGTTATACGCTAAATGCGTTTGCTGACGGCGCAGCAAAATATAATCACTGATGTTGCTGGCCCAGCTTTCTTGTAAGCTAATAGCAGCGCTGCTCTTATTATTATTCATAAATTATTACTCATGGTCTGTTTTTCTCTATACTTATAGGATTAATCGCTACAGTAATTTGTTGCATCAAATTCGTAATTGCATTCATTTTGTGTACCCTGCTAACTGGGCATGCCAAACAATGCATCTAAGGCCTTAATAAAATCAAAGGGAATGTCCCACGTCACCAGTCCATAGCGGGCACTGTTTGTTGGTTTGTCATGCATTGTCTCACTGGCTATTGAGTCGCCGCCACTCAGTACATTCGCCTCTTTTGCTTTAGTCACCAACTGAGAGGTTGGATCATATACGCCTCGTAAAAAGACATACTCCACCGCGCCCAAATACTTAGCTTCATTGCCTACATAATCAGCAATTCGCATCGACAAAAACCGATGCAATGCCACTTGATAAATGGCTGCTTGCAACCAATACCCTGCTTTGGACATCGCTTGCTTGAGCGTAGCTTCGTTATAATCGCTTAGGCTATTTCCTAAAAAGTTACTTTTATAATCGACGACATAATACTTGCCAGCATGCTCATACACCAAATCGATTTCACCACGTAAATAACGATATAAATGCGCTTTGTTTTGCGGGACAAGATTAACATGTTTGTCGGTTTCATTAGGCAGGTACTGCTGAAAGAGTCTATTAATATCTTGTGCTTTAAAACGCTCTGACAGTCCCATATTGAACTCTAATTCAGCGAACCTCTGACTTGCATCGATAGAGCGTAACGGCTGATCAGACGCTAATAGCGGCGTATGTAGCACCTCTTCAATCCAGCCAATGAGAGCTGCATGCTTGCTAGCATCTATCGAGTCCGAATCCAATGAATCAGTATTTAATGAAGAACTATCGCCTTGCTCTTGCTTCTTCGCTTGTAATCGACGGCTTTGGGTTTCAGCACTGCTATACACCAACGGCAGCTGATAGCTACTAATAGCTCTATCGATAACCTGAGACCACTGGGATTTATTATTAAAATCAATTTTTTCAAATATCTCATGCAAAAATGTACCCGCATTGGCACCTTTCACAAAGGTAAAACGAATATCATCCTCTAACTTGGGACTTGCCTGATCGACTTGCGCGGCAGCGTCATGACTATCTGATGCATGACCACCCAGTGACGGTGGAACTGACGTTTCGGTGATATTGATATCAACATCAATATCTATCGCATCATCAATACGCTCATCCATCACAGCCATTGTCTGCGTTGACTCATCTAGCTGACGGGCTAAGGCGGTAAAACTGGTCTTAGCCCAACCGTAAAAGTAATTGATTTTCATAACTTCTGAAAAATCATCATACTCAATAGGTTCGGTTTTGGGCGTAATAAAATCGGGCGATCCACTTTCTGTTAATTTGCCTGCTTTAGTAGCAGCACAGTTATCGTTATAGAACTCATTGACCTTATGCCCTCTAATCATACCTATGGTGCCTTTGAATCTATCTGGCAATTCAAATTTTGGCTCTGGTGACTCAAACCAATAGAACACCGGCTTTAATTCAAACCCTGTTTTGTTGTGGGGATCTCGCAGTACCACATAAAGCTGTTCACTGGCGCGCGTAAAGGCCACATAACCAAGCCGGCGCAGCTCCTCGAAGCCCTCCTGCGTTTCAATATCGGTATAGTAACCCTTTGTGGTCGCAGAGCCTTGTACAGGAGAGAATCGGCGCTGATTGCCTGTCGATTGCTGCGCCAACGCTGACTGACTTTGTTGAGTAGCATCTTGTTGGGTAGGGTTTTGTTGCGCGTTGTAGAGATACAACCCATAGTCTTCTTTATTACCTGACTTCCTACTGGCATCACCCATACCCAGCACATAGACAATAGGAAACTCTAACCCCTTTGATTTATGAATGGTCATTAGCTGCACGCCAGATTCTGTCGGTAACGGATACTGCTTGGCCCAATCGCTGCTAGGCGCGCTATCTATGTTTTGTCTAAACCAGGCCAGCAGCTCGTATTCACCCATGCCGATACCATACTGCGCTAATATATCCATTACATGACGCAAATCCATAATATGACGATCGCCTTCTGGATGCGCGGCTAATGCTTGCCAAACGCCTTGCGGCTGCACAGGGCTTTGATCTAACAAGTAATGCATGGCCGATAATACGCCAAAGTGCTGCCAACGCTGGGCACCTTCTTTTAAATAGCTAATAAAGTCTTGATAGCTTTTCTTATTGTCGATGGCTTTTGTATTAGCGCTATTTAAATCTACAGCTCCTGCCTCATGGTCAATCATCATGGCTTTAATGTCTTTGATACTCAGGCCATACAAATGACTGGTCAGCACCCGATTAATCATGTCATGACGATACGGATATAACATAGCACTCAGCAGCGCTGCCACATCCTCTGCCATGACGGTTTCGAAGATACTCACATCACTGGTGGTCAAGGTTGGCACACCAAGCTTTACCAGCTCATCTTCCACCCGTTTTAAATCTTTTTTGGCACGTGCCAGCACGCCAATATCGCTCGGCTGAATCGGCTTGCCTTTTAACGCCTGACCACTGCTGAGTAAGGTCGCAATATGACGCGCTGCGATCTCGAACTCATCATACTCAAGCTCCTTGTCCTTATCATAAGGCAAGTGCAACACACTCACTGGCTGAGCAGAGAGCACGTCATTTACCAAGTCGCTACTTAGTATGTTTGAATCATTAAACCAAGACAGCTGATTTTCTTGCTTTTCAGCTTTAATGTGCTGGTAATAAATACCACTACCTAACTGTGCCAGCCTATTCTCTTGAGTCACTGGCGCAGGCATACCGAACCAACAGTTTAGGGCATTAATCACACTGGCGTTTGAACGACGATTAACATCGAGCGTCCATAGGCTGCTTTTTTCAAACTGGGCTTTCATATAATTGTAGTTGGCGACATCACCGCCGCGAAACCCATAAATGGCCTGCTTAGGATCGCCTACCAACAACAAAAAATCATGGTTGGTTTTATTAGTAGCCTGTTTGTCATTGGCCAACGGTTTACGTTTATTTGTTGGCAAATAGATGCTTTCAATCATAGTGGCTTGCTCGCCATTGATATCCTGCGACTCATCAATCAATGCCACTGGATAGTGATGACGAATATAACGTGACAGCTTCTCTCCTTGCCGACCCGTTAATGCTTGGTTTAAACGTACCATCTGCAAGCTAAAGGTAGTTTCACCGCGCTCTTCTAATATAACCGGTAGCCTGTCACGTACCGCCAACACGATATGGCGATTGAGATTGGCTAAAATAGTAATAACGTATTCATCGAGCTTTTTGCTTTCTTCAATATACCGTTTAAAGTCACGAACCACCTGCAACTCATTAAATATCAAATTAACTCTTTCACCATCTTTTGGCTTGTAGAACTGTTTGCCTATATCATCAGTTTTCTGAAACGCTTCAATTAACTTTCCAGTATAAGTTTTTTTGTCTGATATGAACTTATAAGCGGCGGGACCAGACTCTTCTAACACTTGAACGATTTTCGGCCAAGACTCTCTGTTATTCTGCAACTGTCCTTTGGGAACTTCATAGTATTCGCCATCAGGCTTAAAGAAAGCATCAAGCTCATCGCTGCGCTCAATGATACTGCGGATAAGCCGCTCGTAACCCTCCAAAGAAAAATCACTGCTCACAACCTCGTCAATTGGCGCAGAAATAAAATTCAGCGACCGAGTTACATAGCTTTTATGATCGCCCACCGCCGTCAGCTTACCTTGCTGATCCATCAATGCATACAATTTAGGTTGCTCGTGATACAGCCTACTTTGAAACTGACGCAGCTCATCATGAACAATACTGTCCGTCACTTGCTCAATGCTGCTGTCTTCAATAATAGCCATCCCTTGCTGATGACCGGTCTCGCTACTGTATTCCTTCAACCATTTTTGCGCCAAGCTATCAAGGGTTCCGACAAACAGCTTGTCCAAGGTGGTTAATACAAGCGCCGTGCGTCGAATGGCTTCTGTCATAGGATAACTGTATACATGATCAAGCAAGTAGCCGACCAGATGCAGATTGATAGGGTCTTGCATGATGTCATCTAAGCGCACATATTTAGCCTGAGCGACTAACCAGTCCTCACGATCTTTTTTTGCTTGTGCACGCTTTTCAGCAGCAGCTTTTTTGTCATGAACGTTGTTATAAACAAAGTCTTGATTTAGTTCATCTGCATCTATTTCAGCGTTTGAATCCGTATTTGAGCTATTGACTGCTTGCTTATCACTATCAGGTGTCACCTGTAATATATGTGGATACAAACTCTCTTTATTAGCGCGGTCAGCACTCAGGCTATTCACCCATTGCAGCAGCTGATAGAAATCCACCAAACGATCATGAATGCGCTGACGCATCTCAGCAGCCGCAGCGCGAGTAAAGGTCGTCGCAATGATTTGCTCTGGTGCACGCCGTGCCTCAATCAACAGACGCAGTACAATGCCAGTTAGTGTCCACGTTTTACCAGTACCAGCTGACGCTTCGATAAGATGCCGACCCGTCAATGCAACATCAACCGCTGGTATCACATCCGCATTATTCTTAGGCTTAATCATGTCGTGATTCGCAACCTCACTGTCAGTCATACCCTGATATGTATCAGATGCGTGTGGCTGGGTAGAAATGTCCATCATGTGAGTGGTGGCGGTAAATTCTGTCATAGGGGCGTACACTTTTTATTATCAATTAAACCAAAGGGCAAAAAACGAACCGTTTTAAACAGTTTTAACGCCAATCTCAACTTATCGTAGGCTTTTGATTTTTATAGAATTTAAAATTCTAATTGTTTTAACTGAAATTTTAAAAACTAAGTAAACCAATAACATTAGAAAAATAAGTTGAGAGTGGGGTAGTTTTAAACAGTTTTAAGTAACCAGCTAGCCTGCTAACTATCTAGACCAACTAGCGCTGTGAACATCGGCTCATACAGTGGCTGTGCTAACGTCGTTAATGCTGCTGATAAGGCTTTAAACGCGTCTTGATCACGCAGTACATATTGCCAAATGGCATGCTGCGAGCAGGTATCATATACCGTGTCTACGTGATAGTTAGGTCTTAGCCAATCTAAGAAGTCTGCGCGTTTTGGCCAATAGCTGCCAATCTCATCTTCACTCTCTGCCGCTTTTGCGCACTTATCAAGATAACTGAGCGCATATTCTGGCAATAAGGTAATCGGCACTTGACCGACTAGCTTGCCAAATATCGCCCACTTTATCAGCTCGGTCACGGCATCTTCATACACAATAGGGCTTAACTTAAATGTGATTACATCTTTATATTTACCAACTTGCGAGTTGGATTTGTTAAAGCGCCAAATACTCACGCCATCATCTGCTGCGACTTGCTCAGCAGTGGTACGTCTGGCAACTTGCCAATACAGATGCGACAACCAAAACTTGATTAAATGCTTGGGGCTAGCAGAATTGGGCAGTATGTTTAACCACTGCTTGGGTGAGTTTTCCGCATAGGACACGCCAGCCTGTAGATTAAAGGGATGGTGATTGGCATCTATCGATACTGATGTAGGAACTGATATTGGTACTGAACCTTTTATTTTAACTATTTTAGGCAATAGCTTCGGTAGTGGCGCATTATCAGCATGGTTCAACACAGTCGCTAACTCTAGCTGAACGGGATGCTCGGTGGTTGGGGTCAGTAGCTGCAAACCACCTATCTCGCTTGCCTCTAATATCTGGGCATCATCCAAGCCATTAGCAACTAGCTGTTCTTTAAATTCCTGACATTGCTGCTGCAGTTTTTGTTTTTGATTGGGCAAGGTCGTTTGGCGCGCCACACCTGCTGGCATGATTTTTTGATACATCAAGATTGGACTGTCTTGCGTGGCGGTGCTGTCGGTACTATTATTTGCTGCATCGCTCGCCAGCTCGTTAATCAGATACTCTTTTATCTGATAAGTCGTTAGATTGTCTAGGAATAGTGGCTCTTGATGTGCCATCGCTTCCTCACCCTGCACCACATGCACCTTTTGAGTACGCAAAAATGCCTTGGCAGGATGGCGCACTTGATAGGTCAATACCCCTTCAACGTCTATCTCTCCAATATTAAATACAGTTTCGGAAAGTGCCTTTTTAGTAAGGTCATTAACCTCACCAGAATCATTGAATACAGCTGTTGCGTCTAGTGACAACATCTCAGCTATTACATCTAAGGTTTGATTGTCTACTTGTCCTAACTGACCTAGAGATTGACCAAGCAGCTGAGCAATTGATTCGTACTGTGCTTTGGTAGGCAAGCTAACCAGTTCTGCATGCTCACTAAATGCTCTGCCCTTTAAGGTATTAAACACTGCTTGCCAAAGCGGCGCCGGAGGAAACTGACGTTTTTGCGCAAGCTTGGTTCTGCGCATGGCTGTATTCAAAAGAACATCTAACTCATCTGCATTATCAATAAGGCTGTTGTCTTGAATATTATTTTCAGTGTGGATAGCTGTGCTTTCATTCAAATTGAGCTTAGGAGTGTCAGACGCTTGCTCACAAACATCTGCGTCTTCAATGTCTGTTTCAAACAAACTCTCATGAAACGGCAGTGCTGGATGCTCAGTTACCAGCCACTGTTTAATCAATTTAGGTAAATAACGCTTAAGGCTCTCGGTGGTAGAATCAACATTCTCAGGTAATGTGTCTAACGCTTCAAGCGAGTTGACCTGCCACTGCACCTCACCTTGCAAAAATTGTAATAGCTCACTGACTGGGTTGGCTGGCAGGTGCTCGTGGGTGTCTGTCAGACTTTGACCGTTATAAAATATCCAGCAAGCACTGCGCGCGCACAGCAATGCGTCTAAAAACGCACCATTATCGTCATCTTCACTGACTCTGTCGCCGCGACGGGCATTAGTGGCTTTCATCAAATCATAGCGATTATCAAGATCACGCCCAGGGAATTCAGAGAGATCCATATTGAGCATCACCACCAAATCAAAAGGCACGTTTCTTAACGCACCAAATCGACCAAAGGTAATCACCCCAGTCGGCTCGGCACTGACCTGCTGACTCTCAAGCTCTGCTTCAATACTGTCCAGCATAAAATTCAGCTTTAATGGCAACTGCTCAACGCCTGCCAGCCTTTGCTCTACTTCTTTTTTGTTAGCATTACTGACACTATCGCTACTGGCGTACTGTCTATAGTGACGATTGGCCCTCAGGCTTGATTTAAAGCCATTCATAGCGTTATAGATGGCGCGCATCGTACGCGTTTGATCGACATCACTAAAGTAGCGATGAATGACTTGTTTCTCAATCTGATCAAGCCAATCTTCCGCTTTTAGTTTTTGTGTATGATCATCACGGCGCGCAGTCAAACCGGCATAAATACGACAAAGCGCTTCAATAATTATCGCATCATTTAGGCTCACTTGCGGCAGCGGCAAACTCATTTCCGGCAAGGCAGTGCTTGGCCACTCTTCCTGTGCCAAAGGATATAAGCAATCGCTTAAACTGGCCTCTGGCATCACGAGACCCAAGGTTAATCTATCTAACGCTTGAGCAAAGGTAAATCGGTAGTCATAGTCGTTGCTATCTAGGGTTTTTTTAAGATGCCATTCATCAAAGCCGCGAATAAAGCCTGCCTCTACCAGTAAATCACAGCCACGGCTCATCTGATCATGGGTTAAGCCAAAACTTTCATGCAGCGGTGGCAGCATTAGCCAATCAAGCACCTCGGCGGCTTCAAAGCGGGCACTATGACTGCCTAACAGCTTATAAAAACCAATGATGGCTTCCCATAGCTGACGAATATCTGCATCGACCACACCAGTTACCTTTGCAGGCAAGGTCAAACCGTCTTGACCTTTACCACTGACGAAAATAGAGCTGATCAGCGCATGGTGACGCTCAACATCGGGCAGCAACACGACAATATCGGATATATGGCGTTTTTTCTTACCAGGTTTTAATGGCTCATTCAACCAGCGCCCAATCATAATACGCAGTACTTCAAGTTGACGCTGCAAACTATGGCATGAATGAATACTTAGGCTATTATCTTGTGCAGACATTGCCCAAAAACGCTCCTTCTCAAAGCGTTTATTCTCTAATGCTTCATCGTCATACCACGGCGTCTCTTGCTCATCTTGATCAGAGCCGGTCTCTAGTTGTTTACTGACTGCTTGCGATACTTTGGCCGCGGTCGCTTGCTGGGTAGACTGCTCATCGAGCATCAACACATCATTTTGTAAACGTCTCAATAAGCTTACGCTCTTTTGCAGCTGTTGCGCACTATCATCAAAATCAATACTGAACTCGTCGCTCAAGCCATCATTGCTATCATCGCCCTCATTAAAGATGTCCTGCCACTCAACGAGTGCGTCTTGGTATTGCTCATTACCCGATAAATTAGCAAGCATGGCAAAAGTATCACGCGACTGTTTGCCCAAACGTGATAGCAAACTGTGCCCATAATCACGCAGAAACACGCTTTCAGGGTTAATGATCTGTTGACGCTGTAGCCATGATTTATCAACAATATCCGCCCAAAACAGCTTGGATGGGTTGTAGTGCAGCAGTGTGATATCCATGTATTGTGACAAGCGCTGTAAAAAGTCGAGCTCGGTTTGTGGCAATTGCTGAATGGTAAAAATGCGCAGAACTTTGGGCAGTTGAGCACGCTCATTCGCCTTGTTGCTTTTTAGCGCTGACCAAAAAGTATCCTCAAGTGCCACCCGGTGCTGATGCACATCGGCAAACAAATGCGACCATAAGAAACGCTGCGCGACCTCTAACTCTACATAGTGCGCCACCAACCATTCAGGGGTGCCACGTGCATACTTATCGAAGCGCAAGGATAGTGCATCCTTATCCGCTATCAGCGCATCCACATTAAGCGGCTTATTATGTGACCACAGATCCAACCAGTCCTCACGATGGGTTAAATAGCGGTTAAACACCCTCGCCAAATCACTTGCCAGCTGCCAAATACGCGCATCTTGCTGTGCCTTATCCTGCTGAACTTCTTCTTGCGGCTCATCAATCAAAGACGCCAGCAGTGGATGAACGGGATGTTTTTCATCAGCGACAATCGCCTCTTGATAGTAAGTCAAATAACCAAACAATCGCCACTGCATTACCGTTGGTGACAGTACTGCCACCTCAGGCACATTCAACGTTGACGCTACAGGGTTTTGTTCTAATAAATAGGCATTGTGGCGGCTCAACACATCCTGCATCAATATCCACTGATACTGACCCCAAAACGTCGTCGTCACTAAGGTACTGATACCCGCTTGGCTTGCAATAGACTTGTCTAGCCAATCACCAAGTACCATTGATGGCACAATGACAACAAACTCTTCAAAAATGGGTTGATTTTTGGACTTATAGGCCTCCAACAACTGCTCAACTAAAAGCTCGGTGCGGTGCGACTGAATAATGGTAAACATAAATGAGGTAATCTATTTGAATGAATAAAGCTGGAATAGTAAAAATTGAGTATTAAAAACAACACGACGAGCGTGTAAATTTTACGGCAAAGCTGATGATAGCGTATGGTTTCATACTTTTTCTGAAGAAGAAACGTGGTAGGCAACACTCATCAATCTATGTTTGCTGCTCGTTAGTCTGTTGCATTTCTGCTAGCATAATATCGATTAAAAACAGTAGATATTATAGTACCAATTCATGCATAACACCCTGTGTTTGGCAGTAAAACTGTCGCTAATAATAAACGATGAGTATTAATAACACGGTTGGTAGTGAGAAAAGCTAATAACGTGCGCAATCTGCTGATCAGTGTGCCACTGTTCGCGGTGGTTTACCAGCACGTCACCTATAAAGCAAGAGCGCTTGCGACAACGGATGTCGCTCTACCCTTTACCTAAACTTTTTTGTTAAAGAGATAACAGAATACTATGCCCATGCGCCCCATTGATGCCATTTTCGTTCATCCTAAACGCCGGTTGTATGTTGTATACTACCGCGGTGAGCTGTGGGAATTGCCCCGCATGAAAATTGATGATAGGTCATGGCAAAACAGGCAGCCTTATACTGACGATAGCAGTGGTCTTTATCTTAGCATCCATCAAGCCATTAGCGACCCGATATTGACCCAAAAACTTCGTACTTTAAACTTGCCAGCAGCGGTGCGTGGCAGCACGTTACCACGCTTTGAAGCATGGTGGGAAGCCCACGGTTTTAAATGGCTTAAAGACAAACTTACCACCGGTGAATCGCCATTGGCCGCGCATCAGGCTTTGCAAGCATTGTCTACTAATATGGCAGCTGCTCAAGCGACTGATAAACAAAACGCGCCTGTTTCAGGCTTCCAAGTAGTATCTAATGATGCTAGCAGTAATAACGAAAATAATCCTACCCAACAAAAAACTAATGAGCCAAGTACGGCAGCACCTGTAGCAAAAGACGCGGACATCTTTGCTCATATGCTGGCAGATTTAGTAGACGAAGTATTAAACCATCAAGAATAAATCTGTTACCATTTATCATCTACTCTATCAATTAACCACATTAACCAAAAAAAGAGCGGTAACTTATGAGAGATTACAAGCTGCTATTAGCGGGGCTTATTTTACTGCTGCTGATTATTTTTATCGCCATCTTTACTTGGTTATGGACCAGTAACCGCAAAAATATGGACCCTTTGCCGATTATGGCAAATAACAATGATACATCGTCTGCGGATAATGACGAAAATACCATTGCAAAAAGCACCTTGCACATCCAAGCAGAAGATGGGCTGCAAGCACCTTTAGATGCGGTGATTGCAAGCTTTCAAGCACGCTATCCAAATATGCAAATATTAACAAACTATGTGCCTTCGGCTGCCCTTTTAACGTTATTCGTTAATGATTTTGCCGACAGTCATCGCACCGACGATGAGCGCGCGTCTTTTCTCATAGATACCGATTTAATCATTGCGAATGGCAAGCTGTCAAAAGAGCGCCTAGCGCCTTTGCAAGAACAATTAAAAACCGCTCAAGACAAGCACAACCAAAACAAATTAAATGATAGTAGCGCCCAAGTTAAAAAAGCAGAAGATGGCGTAGATGAAGCTGATGCAGAAGTGGCGGCTCACGCCAAAAGCGATAATACCAATACCCGTAGCCTGAGTTCTTTTGGCTATGCCCTACAAGGCGAGCAAGCGGTAGATGGCGTGGTATTAACGCAAAACCCTGCGGCGATTAATTTTAGAAATTTTTTGCTCTCAAGTACCGGACAAGATATCTTAAGCCAGCATAATTATACCAATATCGACGGTTATAAGAATGATATGGACAATTTATTTCAACCAAGTTCACGCGCCAAACAAGCAACCGGCGAGCTCTCGGTAGATGTATCCGACGCGCTTAGCAATGGTAAATAAGTCTAAGGCCCGCTGCCTGATGATTACGCATTGCTTTTGTCAGACCTTTTTTTTACAATAGCACTCCACCACGCGCCTATAGCTCAACAGGATAGAGCAGTTGCCTCCTAAGCGATCGATCGGGGTTCGAGTCCCTGTGGGCGCACCACTTCACTATACCGTAACACCCCATATCACCCCGTAAGCCTTATGCTGCGGGGTTTTTTATAATCTTCATTTAACCTTATACTCCTTTAAAACCCCATAAGTAACTCTTGCATACCGTAATTAATGCGGTATTATTTACGGTATAGATAAAAATAATTAAAATGGATACCGTAAAATCATGGCAAAAAATAAACAGCCTCTAACCCATACTCAAGTTAACCAAGCAAAACCAGCTGATAAGCCATATAAAATGACTGATGGCAGTGGTCTATACTTGTACGTTAGCGTCGCTGGCACTAAGTCATGGCGTATCGATTACCCTGAGCCCTTAACAAAAAAAGAGTGACAGTTACTTTAGGAAAATTTCCTGAAATTACACTGGCCCATGCTCGGCAGTTAAGAGGTGACATAAAACATACCCTAGCAATGGGTAAAGATCCCAGAAAGGTTAAAAAGGATAATGAACGCCAGAAACTGCTAGAGTCAAACAACACTTTTGCTATGATTGCTGAGGAATATATATCAAGACAAACCCACCTATCGCCTGCTACTCATAAAAATAACAGGCGTTATGCTGCTTATTTGAATGAAGTAATTGGTGATATGCCCATGAAACAAATAAAACCTATTGATGTATTGGATGCATGTAGAACAATAGAGAGTAAAGGTTATTTAGAAACTGCTTTAAAGATGAAGTCGCTGGCAGGTCAAGTCTTTAGATATGCTGTTCAAACCGCTAAAGCAGAACGTGATGTAACTCAAGACTTAAAAGGTGCTTTAAAGCAACCACCAATTAAGCACTACCCTGCTATTATTGATCCTGTTGAATTTGGTCAAATGCTACGTTCTATTGATGATTATAACGGTTCTTTTGAGGTGAAATGCGCTTTGAGATTGATGCCAATGTTATTTGTTAGGGCTGGCGAGATGAGGTATGCTAAATGGTCTGAGTTTGACTTAGAGAAAAAGACTTGGGTTTTTACACCCCGTAAGACCAAAAGAAAGACAGGAATATCACTAATTGTACCACTGCCAAAACAAGCTGTAGAGATATTGTCCGAGTTAGCTGAGCACAAGAGAAGTGAGTTCGTATTCCCAGCCATTCACACCACCGTTCAGCCAATGTCTGAAAACACGATGAACCAAGCTTTAAAACGCCTTGGCATAAGTGGTGATACTCATACTGTTCATGGATTCCGAGCTTCGGCTAGAACCATGATCGTTGAACAACTAAAGTATGATGAAAAATTTGTCGAGTTACAGCTAGGCCACAGGGTACCTGATATGCATGGTCGCGCATATAACCGCGCGCAATTTCTAGATGAGCGTAAAGAGATGATGCAAGAATGGGCAGATTATTTAGATAGGTTGAAGTTGTAACTAATAAAAGAAACTCTACTCAGAATGATATAAAATTTTTACTATTAAATAGCTGTAATTCCACATTAAGATAAAAACCTATTACTGCCAACGCATGCTTTGAGTAACAACGATTTAAGAGCATCGTTTATATAATTTCCGCTGCTTATTTTGTCAATCGACTAATTAATACAATAAATGGTGAAGCCATGTCTCAAAAAAATAATGGAAATACCAAGTCTAATACTAATTACGGTGTGATAAGAAGTGAATATAATGACGGCGCAATATCTATAAAAGGGCGCAGAAGCTTATTATCACTTACAGAATCAATGACCCCTGCTGTCAAATCCGTAGAACCAAACTTGGGAGATTTTAATTACGCAGCCTGACGATAGTAGTCAAACCACACCTGTCTTGGCGCTCGATAGCCCAAGCCCTTTTGAATCCTAGTCTGATTGTAGTACAGCTCCATATAACTGATAATATCATTGATGACTGTGAACCTTGTTTTATAGTCTTGATGATATACCAGCTCATTCTTTAATACGCCCCAGTGTAGTGGCATAATAAAATTGGACAGCTTCTAAGAGGTTATAATAACCCAAAGAAGGAAACTAGTATGACCAACAAA